>JAGYMT010000254.1 GCA_018400335.1 Kiritimatiellia bacterium
TTAGTCAAACATTTCGCGAATAAGGAGCTGATGAGAAAACACACGCTAAACACGGCAACGTCGATATTTGTTATTTATCAAACAGATGTCTTATCTGCCGGATCCTGTTGGGATGTATCACGAGGATGAAGATGCCGCCGATGATATTGCCCAGAGTCACCGGGACAAGATTGCGGAACATCGCCGACATTTCGTAAAGGGCCCGCCCCTCGGCGAAGAGTCCGACGGGGATGAGATACATGTTGGCAACGCTGTGCTCGAATCCGCAGGCCACGAAACAGGCTATCGGGAATATGATGCAGAGAATCTTCGACGCGAGATCCTTCGCCATTATGGCCATGATGATGGCCAGGATGACGAGGATGTTACATAGAATTCCCCTGATAAGCGCCTCTATGAATGGCATCGCGATCTTGTTCTCAGCAACTTCGGCGGCAAGGATGCCAAGTCCGTTCAAGGCCCCCGGCTGCCCCAGCAGCCCGGCCCTGTAGACAAGCCACGCGAGAAGGATGGAACCCGCAAAATTACCTATGTAGACAACAGTCCAGTTCTTCAGCATTTTCCGCTTGGTGATTACGCAGGAAAGCACTCCCACCATTATAGTCACATTTCCGGTAAAGAGCTCGGCCCCGGCGATGACCACCAGGATCAGTCCGAAGCTGAATACCACTCCGGCTGCGATTCTGCCCATTCCGGAAGCCAGTGCGACAAGTGAAAACTGCCCGCCCATCCCTATATACAGTCCGGCAAGGATGCCCAGCAGGAAAAGCTGCCATGTCTTCGTGTTCGCCTTCTTGATGCCGAGTTTAGCTATTGCCTTGTTTGTTTCGCCGCCGTCAAGACTCGGAACATAAGTCGCTTCCATTATCTTTCTCCATCCGGGTTTGCGCGTCAAGCATGATGTCGAGCAGGTTATTAGACGGGATCACAAATTACAAGACCAAACAATATGGCCCCCCGCGAGCTTGTCTCGCGGGTGAATGAGATCCGGCGAAACAGAGCAGCCATGCTCCGTTTCCAATCTCCGAGTCCGCCCGGACAAGCCGGACGGAGCGCGCCACCGAATGTTCTTGCCTTTCCCGCGCAATGCTGTAGCTTCCGATTTTAATGTAATTTCGTAACTGCTCAAGCCAGAGTATTCATGTTTTTTCAACCACACTGAAAGGATCTGCCCTGCATGAAAAGAAAATATAATTCCGCGTACTCCGGCGACAGACTGAACCGCGTTGCCTTTCCACTCGGCGGAATCGGAGCCGGGATGGTCTGCCTGGAGGGAACCGGCGCGATGTCCCATGTGTCCGTCCGCAATAAGCCCGATATCTTCAACGAGCCGTGCATCTTCTCGGCGCTCAGTGTTCAGGACTGCGTGCCGCGCGTGCTCGAAGGACCCGTTCCCGGATGGAAGATATTCGGCAAGCCCGGCACCGGCAACGGGGCCGGCGGCACTTCATACGGGTTTCCTCGATTTGATCACGCCTCTTTCAGCGCCCGGTTCCCCTTCGCAACAGTCTCTCTCAAGGACCAGCGGATGCCGCTTGCCGCGGAGTTGACAGGCTGGAGCCCGTTCATCCCCGGTGATGCCGACAATTCCAGCCTGCCCGTCGCCGCACTGGAGTACTGCTTTAAAAATAATTCTGATCGTCGCCTCGATGCCGTCTTTTCCTTCAACGCCCGCAACTTCATGGCCACGGATGCCAAGACTGGCGTGGTTGAGGGTGTCGAGAACGGGTTCATGCTCCACCAGCCGCCGCCGGATGGCAAGCCCTGGGAACGCGGATCGTTCTGCGCCGCCTTGCTCGGAGATAAGGCGAACGTGAAGTCCTGGTTCAAGGGAAGCTGGTTCAACCCGATGGTTATGACGTGGAAGAGGATCGAGGACAACGGCTGGCGCAATTGCCCCGATCTTGAAGCAGCTTGCGACGCGCCGGGCGGCAGCATCTACCTTCCGTTCACGCTTGAACCCGGCGCTTCCAGGACCGTACGGCTGCTCTGCTCGTGGCACGTGCCCGAAACGGATATCCGCATCGGCGAGAAGCCTGCTGAGCCGTGCGGCTCCGACTGCGAATGCAAGGCCGCGGACCCGAAAAAGGAGACCCATAAACCCTGGTATTCCGCGCGCTTTCCGGACGCCCGGTCGGTCCTGAAATACTGGACGGCCAATTACGAGCGGCTCCGCGCGGAGAGCGACGGGTTCAGCGATTGTTTTTACGATACCACCCTGCCGCCCGAAGTGATAGAGGCGGTGGCGGCAAACCTCACGATCCTGAAATCACCCACGGTTCTGCGCCAGGCGGACGGACGGCTCTGGTGCTTCGAGGGCTGCTGCGACGGAAGCGGCTGCTGCCACGGTTCGTGCACGCACGTCTGGAACTACGCGCAGGCGCTCCCTCATCTATTCCCTGACCTCGAGCGCTCGCTGCGCCGGACCGAGTTCAACGAGTGCCAGGATGAGCGCGGCCACCAGAATTTCCGCGCCTTCCTGCCGATCCGGACGACGGACCACAACGGCCATGCCGCGGCCGACGGACAGCTCGGCGGGATCATGAAGGTCCACAGGGACTGGCGCATTTCCGGGGATACCAACTGGCTGCGCGCCCTATGGCCCAGTGTGAAGAAGAGCCTGGAATACTGCATCGAGACATGGGACCCCGAGCACAAGGGCCTGCTGGTCGAGCCGCACCATAACACCTTTGATATCGAATTCTGGGGGCCCGACGGGATGTGCAACGGCTTCTACCTCGGTGCGCTGAAGGCGGCTTCGATAATGGGCAGGGCGCTGGATGAAGACGTCCTGCTCTACGAGAAACTGCTGAAGGCGGGACGGAAGGCGATGGAGGATCGGTTGTTCAACGGCGAGTATTTTCACCAACTGGTCCAGTGGGAGGGATTGCGCGCTCAGAGCGACGTGGGCAAGAATGCCGACCTGTCCGCCGAGGAGCGAGGGATCGAGAAGGAAGGCCCGAAATTCCAGTATGGAACCGGCTGCCTCTCCGAGTGCGTGGTCGGCGCATGGATGGCCAGCGTCTGCGGCCTGGGCGATATCCTCAGCCGCGGCAAGGTCCGCCGCTCACTGCAGGCGATCTACAGGCATAATTTCAAAAAGGATCTTTCGGATCATGCCAACCCGCAGCGCCCGGCATACGCGCTTGGACACGAGGGCGGACTGCTTATATGCACGTGGCCGCGCGGGGGCCGGCTGTCGCTGCCGTTCCCCTACACCAATGAGGTCTTCACCGGCTCGGAATACCACGTTGCTTCCCACCTGATCATGGAGGGGATGGTCAAAAAAGGACTGGAGATCG
This sequence comes from Kiritimatiellia bacterium, assembly GCA_018400335.1. Next base: position 3,303 of record JAGYMT010000254.1, read on the forward strand.
TGAGAACGGCAAGGGACAGGTACGACGGCAGGATACGCAATCCCTTCAACGAGTATGAATGCGGCCACTGGTACGCCAGGGCAATGTCATCTTACGGCCTCCTGCAGGGCCTCACCGGGGTCCGCTACGACGCGATCGAGAAAATACTCTACATCAAGCCGGCGCTAAAGGGCGACTTCCGCTCCTTCCTGTGCACGGCAACCGGGTTCGGAACCGTAGGCTTGAAGGCCGGAAAGCCCTTCGTCGAGGTGAAGAAAGGCAGCATTGAGGTAGCGCGCATCGTGATGGATTGATCGCCATTCGCGAAGCTCTCTCATTTGGGAGTTGGAAATTCCTTGTTGGATATTGGGTGTTCCGCGGAAAGAATGAAGAAAGGATGACGGGGATTATCGTCCTCGTCCTCAGTGAGCGGAGCGAACGGTCCTCGTCCTCGAA
>JAGYMT010000255.1 GCA_018400335.1 Kiritimatiellia bacterium
GAATGGATGCTGCCCGTCTCGACCTGGCGCAACACGGACAACAGCGCAAAGGCCGTGGTCTCGGAAGACCGCGGCGAGTCATGGCACATTCGCGGCGGATGCCACGTGCCGCCCGCGGACAGGATCTTCGACGAACACAATATCGTAGAGAAGAATGACAAGTCGCTCTGGATGCTGGTCCGCACGAACTACGGGATGGGCGAAAGCGTATCGTCCGACGGCGGCAGGACATGGAGCGCGCTGACGCCATCCCGGCTTCAACACCCCTCGTCGCGCTTCTTCATCCGGCGCCTTGCTTCCGGCAGTCTGCTCCTCGTCAAGCACGGACCCGTTCACGAGCGCACGGATCGCTCGCGCCTGACGGCTTACATATCGAGGGACGACGGACAGTCCTGGCTTGGCGGACTCATGCTTGATGAGCGGGCGGGCGTGTCCTATCCCGACGGACAGCAGGCTGCCGACGGCACAATCTGCATCATCTACGACTATTCGCGAATCGGCGACAGAACGATACTCATGGCAAAGTTCAAAGAGGAGGACGTTCTCGCGGCATCCGCGGATTCCGCGAACGTCACCCTGCAAATGACAGTGAGCAGACCCTAACGTATTTGAAGAAAACATCAGCAAAGAAATGAAATGAACGATTTGGAAAAGCTTAAAGCTGACGTATGCAAAGCGATTGATGCCCGGAAAGACGAGATTATCGAAATCGGCGAAAGGATATGGAAGAATCCGGAAACCGGCTTTAGGGAAGTTAAGACTTCGAGACTTGTGTCCGATGCGTTCAAGGCGTTGGGTCTGCCGTGCAGGGAAGGCCTGGCCGTCACCGGGTGCCGTGCCGACCTCGATTCCGGCAGGACGGGCCCCACCCTTGCGCTTCTGGGCGAACTCGATTCCATCATTCTGTCCGACCATCCGGAGGCCGACCCCGCCACCGGCGCGGTGCATAGTTGCGGACATCATGCGCAGATAGCCAACCTGCTCGGCGCAGCGATCGGTCTGACCTCGATTGACGCCGACAAACACATCTCCGGAAAGATCGCATTCGTGGCGACCCCCGCCGAGGAGTTTTTGGAAGTGGCCTACCGTTTGGACCTCGTTAAGCAGGGTAAGATTCGCTACTGCGGGGGGAAGGCCGAGATGATCCGCATAGGAGTGTTCGACGACGTGAACGCGGCGATGATCATCCATTCCGCGTCGAAATACGGTTACTCGGACAGCTACAACGGGTTCGTGATGAAGCAGGTCCTGTTCACGGGCCGCGCCGCGCACGCCGCCCTCTCGCCGCACGGCGGCGTTAACGCGCTTTACGCGGCCAACCTGGCGCTCAATGCCATCAACGCGCAGCGCGAGACGTACAAGGACGAGGATTGCGTCCGGGTCCACGGCATAATCACGCGCGGCGGCGACGCGGTGAACATCATACCGGACGGCGTGTCGCTGGAAATACAGGTCCGCGCCAAGACGCCCGCGGCGGTCATGGACGCATCGGACAAAGTTGACCGGGCGCTCAGGTCCGGCGCTCTGGCAATGGGCGCGGCGGTGGATATCGAGACCGTGCCGGGCTACATGCCGCTCAGGAACTGCAGTTCCTTCGCGCCCTACTACTTCGAGAACATCAGGCGGCTCGATCCCGATGCCCGGCCTTTCGCAGGAGGACACAGGGGCTCGTCAACCGACGTGGGCGACATCAGCCAGATCATGCCCGCCTTCCATCCGTGCGCGGGAGTCTGCGTCGGCGCCGCCCACACGAGGGATTTCCGGGCCGCGGACAAGGAGAAGGCCTACGTTCTGCCGGCCAAGCTGCTGGCGATGACGGCGCTTGACCTCATGCACGGGGACGCCGCCGCCTGCCGCGCGATAGCCGCCGAGCGGCCGCCCTTGACGAAGGCCGAATATCTTGAAATCATGGAGAAGGCGTTCGTCCGGAAGCATTATGACGGTGAAGCTTGAATTGGAAAGACCGGGGTCAACGCTTGTCTGCCGGTTGGTACAGACAGAACCCCGGCCGCAGAACACTCGCCACGACAGACCGGGAACGGCAACCTCGGATACGGAACCAAGGCTAAACAATTGCTTGACCGTCCTTATGATTAAATGTAAGAGAACTTATAACCGACTCTGAAAAAAGAGTGCTTTGTGGCAAAAAACTCTTTTCCGAAAGGCCAACGAAGATTACCCTTGAGGGACAGCGAATGAACAAACCGAAATTCTATGTAACAACACCGATCTACTACGTGAACGATTCTCCGCACATCGGCCATGCCTACACCACCATCCTCGCCGACGTGCTCGCGCGCTTTCACCGGCTGCGCGGGGCCGACACCTTCTTCCTCACCGGGAGCGACGAGCACGGGCAGAAGGTGCAGCGCGCGGCTGAAAAAGCTGGCATATCGCCGCAGCAGCAGGCGGACTCAACCGTCGTCCGTTTCCAGGAGCTCTGGAACAAGCTCGGGATCAGCAACGACGACTTCATCAGGACCACGCAGGAGCGCCATAAGCGCATCGTGCGAAAGATCCTCTCGGACCTCCACGCTAAGGGCGAGATATACAAGGCCGACTACGATGGCTGGTACTGCGTGCCCTGCGAGCGGTTCTACACCGACAAGGACGCAGCGGATGCGAAATGCGTCGAATGCAGTCGTCAGCTCGACCGCATAACGGAATCTAATTACTTCTTCAGAATGAGCGCGTACCAGGAGTGGCTGGTCAAGCACATTCAGGACCACCCGAAATTCATCCAGCCCGATTTCCGCCGGAACGAGACGCTCGGTTTCCTGAAGAAACCGCTGAACGATCTATGCATCTCCAGGCCGAAGAGCAGGCTGGCCTGGGGTATAGAGCTCCCGTTCGACAGCGACTTCGTGACCTATGTGTGGTTCGACGCGCTCATCAACTACATCAGCGCCATCGGCTACGGCGAGGACGAGGACAGCTTCCGCAAGTGGTGGCCGGCCTCCTGTCAGCTGATCGGCAAGGACATTCTAACCACGCACACCGTGTACTGGCCAACCATGCTCAAGGCCATGGGCGTCGAGATGCCGGAAACCGTATTCGCGCACGGCTGGTGGCTGGCCGGTGAGGACAAGATGAGTAAATCATCGGGCAACGTGGTCAATCCCCTGGAGATGATCGGGCGGTACGGCGCTGATGCGTTCCGCTACTTCCTGATGGCGGAGATGAGCATGGGTCAGGATTGCGCCTTCTCCGAAGAGGCATTCGTGCGGCGCTGCAATGCCGACCTCGCGAACGACCTCGGCAACCTCCTGAGCCGCGTGATGAAGCTCGTGGGCAGCCACTGCGAAGGGAAGATACCGGAGCCGGGAGCAGACACAGGGCCTGAAGAGGCTGTCCTGCGTCAGGCCGCGGTTGACGCTTCGGCGAAGATGCTGAAAAGCATGGAGAGCTTCAGCATCAACATCGGCGTCGGCGCCGTCTGCGCGCTCATGCGCGAGGCCAACCGCTACCTCGAACTGCGTCAGCCGTGGACGCTGGCAAAGCAGGCGGATAAAACGCCGCTTAATACCGTCCTGTATCACGCATCGGAGATACTGCGGATAGTGAGCGGTCTGCTCTTCCCCGTAATGCCGGACAAGATGGCGGAACTGCGCAAGGCCATCGGACTGACCGAAGCATTGCCGGCGATGGATGAATTGCAGGAATGGGGCGGACTGAAACCCGGCACGCAGATTGGGAAGGCAATCACAGCGCCGCAGGATTCACAGAGCACC
>JAGYMT010000256.1 GCA_018400335.1 Kiritimatiellia bacterium
CTGGGTGAGGCCATCGGCAAGCGTCTTTTCGATGAGGGCTGTTTGGTTATATTTGCCGACGTGAAACTGCAGGACGATGCCGCGGAAAAGCTGAAATCGGACAGGGTGCTTGCCGCCAGGTGCGACGTGACCAGCGAGGCGGATATCTCTGCACTTGTTGGTATGGCGGACCGGAAATGGGGCGGTCTTGATATCTTTGTTGGAAATGCAGGTATTCTGCTCTCCGGTTCGTTGGTGGAATTCGACGCGGCTGCATGGCGTAAGGTTATCGAGGTGAACCTCGTGGGCCAGATGCTGTGCATGAAGCACGCTCTGCGGATGATGGAGCGTGCGGGCTCCGGCTCGTATATACAGATTAACTCTAAATCGGGGAAGAAGGGTTCGTTCAGAAACTCAGCGTATGCGGCATCGAAATTCGGCGGAATCGGCCTGGTCCAGAGCGCTGCGCTTGAGATGGCTGAACGCGGCGTTCGCGTTAACGCGCTGTGCCCGGGCAATATGCTTGATTCACCGTTGTGGGTGAACAGCCTTTTCAAGCAGTATGCTAAGAACCAGGGCATCACGGAGGAGCAGGTGCGCCAGAAGTACATTGACCAGGTTCCAATGAAACGGGGCTGCACCTACGAAGATGTTTGCAACGTGGTGGTCTTTCTGGCATCGGCGGCTTCCTCGTATATGACTGGGCAGGCGCTCAATGTTACCGGCGGACAGGAGATGCGTTGATGAGGTGTTAGTTGCTAGGTGGCACAGCACGGAACATCCAATGTTCAAGGAAAGATGAGAGAGGCAAGAGTATGACATGTCAGCCGGCTCTCCATTCGCGACCCATAATAATGCAACTTGATCGGGCGGAATAATCATGAATGATAAGAAGACATTCCTTGCTGTTGACCTCGGCGCCTCCGGCGGCAAGTGCTTTGCCGGCGTTTTCGAGGGCGGTGATTTTTCCATGTCGGAAATCCACAGGTTCGCGCACGAATCGGTTTCTTTTCAGATGCCTGATAAGAGCGGAGCAATCACGGAGCGGGCATACTGGGATGACATTCTGATCTATTCCAATATCATGGAGGGCCTGCGCAACTTCCGGCGCGAATACGGCGCAAACCTCGACGGGGTGGGGGTTGATGCATGGGGCGCGGACGGCCATTTCGTCAGCGAGGATGGCGATGTGCTCGGGAAGGTCTACGCCTATCGCGATCACAGGCTGGACCCGATGATTGAGCAGGTCAAGGCCCGCATTTCCCCGGAGCGGATATATTCCATAACCGGCATCCATTTTCAGCCCTTCAACGTGAGCAACCAGATACTTTGGTTCCTCCAGAATCGCAAGCGTCTTATGCTTCCGGGTGTCAAATACATGCCTATTCCCTCGCTTTTCTATTACTATCTCGGCGGGGTGAACAAGGTGGATTCTTCCTGGGCCAGCGTTACGCAGCTGATGGATGCGAAGACCCGGCAGTGGAGCTCCGAGGTTCTCGAAGCGCTGGACATTCCCTCCGATATAATGCCCGAAATTGTGGCGCCAGGCACGGTGATAGGGCAATTACATGAGGCTATTGCCATGGGCGCCGGGCTGAGCCGGGCACGGCTTATCGCGGTCGGCGGACACGATACCGCCAGCGCTTTTGCCGCCGCCCCGGCGGACGATCCAGGCGAGGCTCTCATAATCAGTTCCGGCACGTGGTCACTTGTGGGCAGACTTATCCCGGAGCCGGTTACTAATCCGGATGCGATGGCATTGAACCTCAGCAACGAGGGCGGGATAGGCAATATACGCCTGCTAAAGAACTGCATGGGCGGCTGGTTGGTCCACGAGCTGCGGCGAGTCTGGCGCGAGGCCGATGGCGGGGAGATGGACTGGTCTGAGATATACAGGCTCGCTGATGCCGCGCCAGCGTTCACGAGCTTCATCAATCCCGATGATCCCGGATTTTATAACCCGTCCGATATGGAAAAAGCCATTCGCGAGTTCTGCGGCCGCACGGAGCAGCCCGATCCTGCGGACAGGGGCGTCATCCTGAGAATGGTGTACGAGAGCCTTGCCCTTCAATACAGGCGGATAAATGAGGACATCTCGCGGGTCTGCGGACGACGTTCGAGCGTGGTTCACATAGTCGGCGGCGGCTCGCGCAACGAGATGCTGAACCGCTTCACTGCTGATGCCACCGGCATTCCGGTAATCGCCGGCCCGGTGGAGGCCACTGCCGCCGGGAACATCATGGTTCAGGCGGTGGGACTGGGTGTGCTGGCCTCGATGGCCGACGCAATGCCCATTATCAAGCGTTCGTTTCCCATCAAGACCTATAAGCCCCGGAACACTACCGCCTGGGACAAGGCATTTTCGCGTTTCAAGAAGCTGTGAGCCGTGGTCTTGATTCAACGGCGCGGAACAGGCTCGCTGGAAAACGTCGCCTGACTTTGCTTGTTGGAAGCTTCAGTTTTTCATCGTTTTCAGGTTGCCAAACAGTCCCGGGGGTCAGAGCATTGAACTCCGGCGATTAACTGAAGTTCACGGCGTAGCGCCGACCAATCATCTCCTTCATCAAGTCCGCCGCCGCTGCATGAGCCAAGAGATGGTTATCCAGCAACATCACGTTTCTTTGTCCCGGCGGCACGAAAGCATCGAAGCCGCCCTTACTCAACCGCAGGCGGCCCTCTTTGCGTAGAACCAGGCAAAAGGACGTCAGCCTTCATTCTTCGCTTCCCCCCAGATGCGGGCGAGTGTGATCTGCTCGACATGGGATTTGGGATTCGGGGTCGGGGACTTTGCTGACGAGGATATCGCGGGCGGTATCTATGCGGCGTTTGGTGTCGGTGTTGAGCATGGTGGTTCCTTAGAGGTTGACGACGCCCTTGCAGTCGGGATAGCCGGTGCAGCCCCAGAATTGTTTGCCTTCGTTTTTGCCGGTTTTGGCGGTACGCAGTGCCATGGGCTTGCCGCATTGCGGGCAGGGCGGAATGGGGTGATCGGTCGGATCTGACGAATCGGCCGGATTCGCACGAGTGGCTGCCCGTTTGGCCAGGCGGGCTGTAGCGAGTTGCTCGCTGTAGCCGCCGCCTTCGATGAACTGTGCTTCAAGTGCGGCAATTTGTTTGTCGAGCAGGTAGTTGGCCTGGTTGATCAGGCACAACAGGGCATTTGAGCGCATGGCGGGGTCGTTGTGGTCGAGCCAGTGGGCGTAACGTTTGTAATGATTGGAGGGATCCGTCTGATCCGACGGATCGGCCGGATGCTGCCCGATCTGCCGGACTTTCAGCGCTTCCGCAGAGTCCGGTGCCCACATTTTAAGGCGGCGGTGACGCAGGAAATCCTCGTAATCGAGGAGCAGTTCCTCGAGGCTGGAGCGGGCGACGTTGACCAGCCGAAGCTCGGTCTGAGATGAGGTGGCGGCAGCCCGACTGCCTTCGGCGATATTCTGGCGTCCACTGCGGGCGGCCTGCATCATCTGGTCCACGGTCCGCGAGCGCGAATCGAGGAACTTCTCGCAGAACCAGTAGGTGGCGTCGTAGATGATGGTGGCGATCTGGAAACTGCGCAGATCCCGGTATCCTCCGCTGGGCCTCAGTTTTGTCATACACCTTCCTCCTATGCCGCGAACTGGTTTGGTGAAACGCGGTCCTTGAAAAAACAGGTAATCTTGTCGAACGGCCCAAATCTCGGGCTGCGAGCTTGCGAGCAGTACTGAGCATTTGTTGGTTGGCGGCTGCCTTC
>JAGYMT010000257.1 GCA_018400335.1 Kiritimatiellia bacterium
AAGGATGACAGTAATAACCCATGGAATATTGGAATGATGGAACAATGGAATAATGGTAAATACTCAGGCGGGTCGAAATTTGACGGCCGCCCAAGGTCCCGACTCTCTCTGAGGTCGGGACGGCCCTACCAGGAATTCCAACGGTAGGGCGGGACAGCCTGGCCCGCCGTTCATTGACTCGCTGAACTGAGTGGTTACGAATAATGTTTAAGGTATAGAAAACGAAATACGGCAAGCGAAAGACCGGAACTGTGGCATCCCGTGGAAAATTGGAAGGATGGAAATACAGGAAGGCTGAAGCAATGAGGCAGGGAAAGAAGTCCCCTTCTCAAAATTCCATTATTCCATCATTCCACTATTCCATTATTCCGTCCCTATAGGACGACAATGAAAGGATGATAGATATGACACAAGCAAGGACGAGAATAGGGTTCGTTGGCGTGGGCAGCATGGGGCAGTGCGCGCATCTCAGGAATTACGCGGCGCTCGAAGATTGCGAGGTGGCGGCCATAGCGGAGATCAGGCCGGAGCTCGCGCGAAAGGTGGCGGCGAAATACGGCGTGCCTTCAGTCTATGGCGACTTCCGGGAAATGCTGGAGAAGGAGCGGCTTGACGGATTGGTCGCCTCGCAGCCTTTCTCGCGGCACGGTGTGCTTGTGCCGGAGCTGCTGAAGGCCGGTGTTCCGGTATTCACCGAGAAGCCAATTGCCGCGTCAGTCGAGGTCGGCGTCAGGATCGCCGAGGCCGTTGGATCCAGCGGCACATGGCTGATGGTCGGCTATCACAAGCGGAGCGACCCCGCAACGATGCGCGCAAGGCAGGAGATTGAACGGCTCAAGAAGACAGGCGAGCTTGGCAGTCTGAAATACGTCCGCATAACCATGCCGGCCGGGGACTGGATCGCCGGCGGCTTCAACGATCTTATCAAGAGCGATGAATCCTGCCCCGCGCTGGAATCCGACCCGCCCGCGTCGGATATGGATGAGAACACGTGGAACGAGTACACCCGGTTCGTGAATTACTACATCCACCAAGTGAACCTCATGCGGCATCTCCTTTGCGAGCCTTACAAGGTGACTCATGCCGATCCGTCCGGCGTGCTTTTCGTCGGCGAGAGCGAAAGCGGCGCGGCGTGCGTGATCGAGATGACCCCCTATCAGACCACGATTGACTGGCACGAGTCAGCTCTCGTCTGTTTTGAAAAGGGATACGTGAAGCTCGAACTGCCCGCCCCGCTGGCCTGCAACAGGGCCGGGCGCGTTACGATCTTCAGCGATCCCGGCGGTGGAGCCGCGCCGGAGACCCTCGTTCCGACGCTGCCCTGGGAGCACGCGATGCGCAGGCAGGCGATGAACTTCCTGGCCGCGATCCGGGGTGAAATGGCGCCGCTCACGGAGGCTGAAGAGGCCCTTGAAGATCTCAAACTCGCGCGCGAATACATAAGACTGTGGAAAAGAGAGGGATGAAGTATGGCTGTTAAATTCGAGAGAAGAATGCTTTCTTCTGAGCGGTTCGAGTCCGCCGGCGTGTTCGATGTCAATGGCGACGGCGTCCCCGACATAGTGTCGGGCGCATACTGGTACGAGGGGCCGGATTTCAAGAAGAAACACCAGGTGTACACGGTGCCGACTGACGGGAATTACCATGATGATTTTTCAACGATAGCGCTGGATGTGAACGGGGACGGCAGACTGGATTTCGTCACGGGCGGATGGTTCGGCGAGACGCTGCGCTGGCATGAGAACCCGGGCGAAGCCGGCGGGGAATGGGCCGCTCACGTTATCGCCAAACCCGGCAACATCGAGACCACCCGAGCGTGGGACGTTGACCGCGACGGCGTGATCGAGATAGTGCCCAACGCTCCTGGCGCGCCGCTCACGGTCTACAAGCTGAAGACGGATGGACAGGGCAGGGGGCTGGGCGAATTCACGAGCCGCGTGATCCGCCCGGAGCCGCAGGGACACGGCCTGGGGTTCGGCGACATCTCCGGCAGCGGGCGCGGGGATTTTGTTCTCGCCAACGGCTGGCTCGAGGCGCCCGAGGATGCGCTCGCCGGAGAGTGGACCTGGCATCCGGATTTCGAGCTGGGCATGGCCAGTGTCCCGATATTGGTGGCCGACGTCAACGGTGACGGGTTGAACGACCTGATAGTCGGTCAGGCCCACGGTTACGGCCTGGACTGGTGGGAACAGAGGATGCAAGGCGCCGGGAGAAGCTGGATCAAGCATCCGATAGACCCTTTCTGTTCGCAGTATCACGACATGATGTGGGGCGATATTGACGGCGACGGCCGGAACGAACTGGTGACGGGGAAACGCTACTACGCGCATTGCGGCAGGGATCCGGGCGCGGACGATGATATCGGCATCTGCTATTTCAAGTGGAACGGGGAATCCTTCTCCAAGCAGGTGATCGCGTTCGGACCGCTCGGCCAGGGCGCGGGCTGCGGCATCCATTTCGCCGTGGCCGATCTGTACGGGACCGGCAGGCTGGACATAGTCGCGCCCGGAAAGGACGGCCTGCATCTGTTCAGGAACATGGGGTGACCGGTTCAGATGTTCGCCAGGCCGAGGAGCTGCACGCAGTTCTTACATGCTATCTTGTCGTATGCCTCGTCCGTAAGTTTGCCGCTCGAACGCAGGTCATTAAGGTAGGAAACGTTGCAGCGCATGCTGTTCACGTCGCTGCGCTGGCAGGAATCCGTTCCGAAGAGAAGCTTGTCCTGGAATTCGTTCACGAACTCCACGCCGAACGCCGGATCGCGCATCAGCGCGTTGTAGCCGCTCCCGGCGGAAGTATCGGCCCACATGTTATGGTACTTCCTCATCAGCCGCGGCACTGCGCCGTCGGGTTGGACGGGACCCTTTGGATAGCCGGCGCGCTCTTCCGGCGGCACCGCGCCCGAGATTTCCGCCCAGAAGGTGGGGCCGTGTCCTATGAACACCGTCTCAGGGCATTGCTGGAGCGCGCGCTCCATGCCCGGCAGGCCGAGAGTGTCTCTCAATCCGTAGCTGTATTGACTGTCCTGCATATCGAAAAGGACGGGCATTTTCAGCTTTCCGGCCTGCTTGTAGAGCCTGATGCAGCGTTCGTCATCAACCTGCATTTTCGGAAGGAACTCGCCGACACCCCGGCAGCCGCGGGCGCGGTATTCTTCGAGCAGCCATGTGAAATCAGGCTCCGGCTGGTTGCCGAGCCGTGGGTCAATCAGGCAGAACGGTATAAGCCTGTCGGGCCGCCGCGCACATGCCGCTATCACGTCCTCCGTGCTGCACTCGAGGTAACAGCCCTCGGGATGCTCGGTCAGGGGAAGAACGCAGGTCTTGTCTATCCCCCATGCATCCATCTTCGCGATCAGGTTGATAACGTCAATGCACTCACTCCGGTCGCGGCTCACGCGCCCGATATGTCCGTGAACGTCAATCATCATGGGTGAAAGTCCTCCGCTTGTTTCGAGCCGTAAATCTTTCTGGCTCTTTCTGAATCGTTGTGGGTGAAATTGAGGTTTCCTCCTTCGCTGAGCCTCCGGCCTGCCCGCAGTGGCTGCGCCACAAGCGCTGTAGGCGGGCGGACAAGTCAGGTTTCAGGTTTTAAGTCCGGTGGACTAGCGGTATAGTCCAGTTCAAAACAAGTCTCCGAACCGCAAACCGGCATGCCTATTCATAGCCCAAAAGGCGACGGCGGAAACTCTTCGCTTGTCTCTGAGA
>JAGYMT010000258.1 GCA_018400335.1 Kiritimatiellia bacterium
GGCATGCTGTTGCATGCAGAAGAAATCGGCGGCACAGATGTGCGCCGCCGCGAACAATTGCAGCTATCCAAGCCTCCATTCGCCGTCTGTTGCGCTAACGAACTTCTAACTTTTCCCTCATCTTCCTCTCACGCGCTTCATCTCTAATTGTCGCCATCAATAGCCGCGTCAGGCGGCGCCCAAGGTTAGGTTTCTTTGAAAGAGGAAGGAGGTGGTGGCGGACGGGGTTGAAGGTTGATCAAGGGCCTTTTTTGAAATGTTATCCAAATAATAGTGGAGGATGAATCATGCGACGAATGATAGCGACAGTATTGATTGGAACCCTGACGGCAGGCGCGGGGCTTGCCCAGGAAGGAACGGCAGGGGATGCCAAGCCGGCGGCAGCCGCGGCGCCGAAGAAGTCATGGACGGACTATCTCTCGTTCAAGGGAGATGTTCGACTCAGGTACGAGATGAGCAACGATGATTCGAAGACCGACTCAAGCGGCGAGCACTATACGCGCGATCGGGCCAGGATCAGAGCGAGGCTTTCCTCGGAAGCCAAGATAGAGGATATGAAAATCGGCTTGGGCCTGCGCACGGGTGGAAGCAGTCCGACTTCGGGGAACGTTACGCTTGGCGATGGTTTCACCAGCAAGGACTTCGCGCTCTGCCTTGCGTATATTGAGTACCGATTCTTCGCCGATCAGCCTTACGGGCTGAGCCTTGTGGGCGGCAAGTTCAAGAACCCGCTCATGAAGCTTCCCGATGACTTGCTGTGGGACGGCGACCTGAACCCGGAAGGCCTTGCGGCGAAGGCGGTGTATGAGAATGACCTCATAACGGCTTACCTCAATGCCGAGGGCATGTGGATCGAGGAGCGGAAGACGGAGGACAACGCCTACGGTGTCGCGGGACAGGCCGCGCTGAAGTTCAACTTGATGTCAAATGTCGGGTTGACTCTCGGCGGCACTGTTTGCGCATACCAGGGTATCAAGGGCTATGAAGTGATAGGCGGAAGTTCCTACGGCAACAGCACCACAACGGAAAGCGACGACACTAAGGCATGGTCGGAGGATTTTACGCCTATGGTCGGGTTCGCGAAGTGCGATTTGTCCGTGGGTATCCCTGTCTCGCTCAGCGTTCAGGGGATTACGAACCCGGGCGCTGACGACGACAACACTGGCTATTCGGCCGGAATCTCGCTGGGCAAGGCGAAGAAACCTAATTCGCTTCAAGTCGGTTATAGCTACACGCGTCTGGAGAAGGATGCCACGCTCGGCATGTTCACGGATTCGGATCGCTGGGGCGGCGGGACGGACGGCAAGGGCAGCAAGTTCTACGGGAAATACCAGATCACGAAGAACCTGCAGGCCGCCGCCACCTATCTGCTCGGCCAGAAAGGGATTTCCGGGTCAGACGGCGGATCGGATTATGATTGCCTGCAGCTTGATATTGCCGCGAAGTTTTGATGCAGGAGAAAGGAGTCTCATGAAGCAGTTCGTTTTCAGGGAGGACTTGTTCGAGGCCCGAATGATGAGGCGCATACAGAGACAGATCGAGACGCATCGTTTGATCAGTCTGGTTGAGCTTTGTCGCGGCCTCAAGGTTCCACCGGGCGTAGTGAGACCCTATATTGAGAGAATGATTGCCCGGGGAGCGATAAGACGGCTGAGACCGGTACAATACTGCAATGACGACCGTGATTATTATCATTCGTCGTCATTGCGGCCGGATAAACGCTCCCCGGCTTCCGCCACATTGCTGAACAGGATGAACAACAGGGCGGGTGGATGGTTGATGCAGGTGGATTTCGGCCGATTCCAGGCGCCAAAGACCTGTGCTGCCGCGTCCAGGGCTGGAGCGGTATGCAGGCACGAAGGAGGTGTTGCGATGCCCGCGGGGGCCTAACACAAATTTAACACAAAACTCGTTGTTTCCTAGCATTGAATGTTGAAGATGTTAACAAATCGGGAAAAGGAAGAGAATTATGAAGAAGTTGTTAGCCACGGTAATAGCGGCAGGAATGATCGGCGGCATGGCAAGCGCCGACACGATAGTCCTTGATGGATCAACCACGGTAGGTCCGATCGCGAAGGCGTTCGCGGAGTATTACATGAAGGTCTGCCCGGATGTGAACATAACGGTGAGTGAGTCAGGAAGCGGCAACGGGGCGAAGGGCATAATCAACAGCACATGCGATATCGCGAACATGTCCCGCTTCATGAAGGAAAGTGAGTTCAAGGCGGCGGCGGAGAAGGGCGTTATGCCCGTCGCTCATGTCGTGGCTCTCGACGGGCTCCCGATACTCGTTCATCCGAGCAATCCGCTGAAGGGGCTTACTGTTGAACAGGTCCGCGATATATACACCGGAAAGATATCCAACTGGAAGGAAATTGGCGGGCCGGACGCTAAGATAGTCAAGATCAGCAGGGATACGAACAGCGGCACATATGAGACGTTCGAATCCAGGATCATGCACAAAGAGAAAATTGCCGGGGATGTCGAGTACGTCGGAAGCAACGGCGGAATACGCCAGCGCGTCCAGAGCACGCCCAATGCGATCGGGTACGCCGGACTAGGCTTCGTGGACAAGACGGTCAAGGCTCTCGAAATCAACGGCGTCTATCCCGATGTGGAAACCGTGACCAGCGGCGACTACCCTGTCGCCAGGGCGCTGTTCATGTTCACGAACGGATACCCCGCCATGGGCTCGCATGTCTATAAGTTCGTGACACTGCACCTGAGCAAGAAGGGACAGGAAATTGTCGAGTCCATTGGATTCGTACCAGTGACCAGTTATTGATGTGACGTGAAGGGAGTCGGCGCGGTCCCCGGATGAGTTCCACGGGATCATCACGGGGACCGAGCCTCCCCCGGCTTGTGAGTTCTATGAATATTGCAGCAAAACAAGGATCACCCGAGAGTCTCCTGCTCAGTCGGAGGGCCGGCAGGATCAGGCGGTGCGTTGCCGGCATAGGGCAGGGGTTCCTGTTCGCGGTGACTTCTCTGTCCGCTGTTGCGGTGTTGTTCATCTTCTTCTTTATTGCCAGAGATGCTATCCCCTTCTTTCGTCTGCAAGGTTTCTCGGAATTCTTCGGCTCGGTATCGTGGTATCCATCGGCTGACGATCCCCGTTTCGGAGCCCTCGCTATTTTCGTTGGCAGCGCCCTCGTGACGCTTGGCACCATTGTTATTGCCGTTCCGCTTGGAATACTCGCCGCGCTATGCCTGAGCGATTTGCTGCCTTTCGGTGTGAGACAGATAGTGAAGCCCGTAATCGAGATGCTTGCCGCGATTCCTTCGGTGGCGTACGGGTTCTTTGCTCTTGTGGTTTTCGCGCCGATTCTCCAGCAGCGCGGGGGGCATCTGCTTTCCGTCGCTGTATGGATAGTGGGTCTTCCTCTTGCCCTGCTTGCGGTTATTGTTTTGAGCGATCTGTTTACTTCCGGCGCGCCGGGCCGCCTTCGCCCTTTCAGCCGGGCCGCGCTCGGGTTTATGATCGCCGTATGGTCGCTGTGGGGAATATTGCGAGCAGCTTCCTGGCTTGGACAGCTTGAGATATCGAGCGGGACCAACGCACTGAATGTCTCCGTTATCCTGGGGATAATGGCGCTTCCGACGATCGTGAGCGTGTCGGAAGATGCGTTGCAATCGGCGGGACGTGAAATTCGCGAGGGAAGCTATGCGCTTGGAGCAACGAGGGCCGAAAC
>JAGYMT010000259.1 GCA_018400335.1 Kiritimatiellia bacterium
GCTTCTCCCATTGCCGCCAGTCCGGCACATAGATGGACATCAGGCTCTTGAACACCTTCCCATGATTGGGAATGCGAAGGTGCAGCAGCTCATGCACGATTGCATAGCGCCGGAACTCTTCGCGTTCGCAAAGAAGAGATTCGCTGAAGCTGATCCACTTCCCCGGCGAACATGATGCCCACTTGGTTCGCATCTTCTGAATGCGGATTTGCGCCGGCTGCACCTTCAGACGCGCGGCCCATGCATGAACGGCGGCCTTGAAAGCGGCTTTTTGATCTTCTGTCGGAGCGGGTGGATGCGTCGGACTTGTCGGACTGGTCCGACTCGTCCGACCAGTCCGACCGGTCTGCGGTTTCGCGAAAGGCTTCATCCCGCCTCCGCGCGCAAGAGCTTTTCTCCCACGGCGATCATGCGGGACTTGCCGACAATCGGGAGCAGCGCCTTGTACAGTTCGGCTTTCAGTTGACGCAGCTCGGCGGCATTGTCACGGTGGTGGGGAAGCCGCTCGAAGATGGCGCTGATGATGATTGCGGTTCTTTGAGGTTCCGTCGCATTTTCCTTCTTTAAGGTCCAGAAGAAGGAAAAAGTGGTCTTGTCGAGGCCGCTTTCTTGCTGTGCCCGCTGAGCTTCCACCACTTCTCCAATTAGAGCCTCAATCTTCTTCAATGCTTCCGCGGCGGTCTCCTGCCTTCGGTCGTATGCTTCCATGATTGACTCGGCGCGCTCTCCGATTGCCCTCAGGTAAGGATTGCCGTCGGCATCCTCGGCCACGGTCCTCCGCACGCTGTTTATCAGGTTGATTATCCTGGCCTTCTCGGACTCGCCTCCGCTCTTGATGGCATCCAGTGTGTCGGCGTCAATCTTGACGGCCGAAAGCGCCGTTTCAAGTCCATAGCTTTCCGCCTTCTCGCGAACGAGCAGCTCGGTCTTTCTGGCAATCCCGCCATGAAGGGGGGTGCTTTTACTGAATGCGTTGAGGATAATCCGGTAGAGGAGCGATAACCGGCTGAAATCCTCCAGATAGTCGCGCAATTGCGGCGATGGCGAGAGTATCTCATAAAGAGTCTCAAGCTGTTTGAAGAGGCCGTAGAACGCTTCGCGCCTTTCCGGATCGGAGAAGGTCTCAATGGCTCTCTCCACGGTCTTGTCGTCAAGCGGGCCGCGGCACAATTGCGTGTATTCCCCGGCGGGTCCGGTCATCAGCTCCCCGAACTTGTCGAAGAGTAAATCCAGATCCTCGATAACTCCGCGCACCACGTCCGAATCGAACGCCAATGCCTTCTCCAGCTTCTCAAAGACGCCTACGAAATCAACCACCAGTCCGCACGGCTTCCGTGTTTCCGGGTCCCGCTCGTAAGGGCGATTGACGCGCGCTATCGCCTGGAGAAGAACGTGGTCCCGCATCGGCTTGTCGAGATACATGCAGTAGAGAATGGGCGCGTCGAATCCGGTAAGCAGTTTGTCGGTGACAATGAATATCTTCGGCTGCGTTTCCGCCTTGGGAAAAAGCTTGCGCGCCTTTTTCTCAATGTCGGGTTTAATCTGATGCCTGTGCACCACGGGATATTTCTCGCCGTCGTGCCGGGCGGAAGTGTAAATCGGCACCGAGTATTCGGGCGGAAGGAGTTTGTCCAAAGCCTCCTTGTAAAGGGCGCAAGCCTCGCGGTCCACGGCCACGAGAAAAGCCTTGTAGCCGAGCGGCTCGACGTTCTTCGTGAAATGATCGGCGACAAAACCGGCTACCCTTTCGATCCGTTCGTCGGCCTTCAGAAAGGTCTTCAGCCGCAACGCGCGATCGAGAATCTTGTTGAGCTCGTCAACGTCGCTCACGCCTTCCGCCTGCGCGAGGTCCAGGAATTCCCTATCCAACTGTTCGCGCGGGACGCGAATCTCGCTTGGCGCCAGTGTGTATTTGAGCGGAACAGTTGTCCCGTCCTCTATGGATTCCGCTATTGAATACTTGTCCAGATAGCCCTGTTCATCCTCCTTCCCGAATACCTTGAAAGTGCCCTTGCCGTAGGCTGTTTTGTCTATGGGCGTGCCAGTGAATCCGATCAGCGTGGCGTTCGGCAATGCGCCCAGCAGGTAATTTCCGAGATCGCCGCCGGTGGTCCGGTGCGCCTCGTCAGCCAGCACGAAGATGTTCTCGCGCGTATTGATGTTTTTCGGAATGCCGTCGAACTTGTGAATCATTGAAACGATCAATCCCCGGAAGTCGGAGGCAAGGAGTTCGCGCAGTTTCCGCTTGCTCGTGGCGTGTTCAATGCTGATGTCGTGCGAGGACATGAAGCCCAGGATGCGCTCGACCCATCCGGCAAGCTGACCCTCAAGTTCATTGCGATCAATCATCAAAAGCACCGTCGGCTTTCCGGCTTTTCCCGATCCTGAAGCGCGGAGCCCAGCGGGTTTGCCTGGAGTGCCGGTCCGGTCTGACAGGTCGGACAAGTCAGACAAGTCTGACAGGTCGGATAAGTCTGACAGGTCGGACAAGTCAGACAAGTCTGACACGTCTGACAAGTCCGACTCGTCTGACAAATCCGCGAGCCCGAGCCGCGCCCATTGCGTCAGCAGCAGGCGCGCGGCCGTGATCATGGTGAAGGTCTTGCCCGATCCCTGGGTGTGCCAGATCAGGCCCGTTCTACGCGCTTGGTCCGCGCAACGCGCCAGTATGCGGCCGACGGCGCGCGTCTGGTGCTGACGGAGCACGGATTTCTGAAGCTCATCATCCTTGTAGAAGAAGAGAATCCACTCCTTGAGCATGGCGAGGAATGCTTTTCTGTTGAAAAAGGATTTCACGCGCGACTCGAAGGAAAGTGTTGCGCCGGATTCGCCCCTCCATTTGAACAGGTTCTTCCTGTCCGGATTCCATGTCGCGCCGTAGAAGAAGTCAATCAGGTGTGTTATGTTGAACACCTGCGGGGCCGTCAGCATCTCGGGCGTCTCGTTGTGATACTCCCTGATTTGAACGAACCCTTCTTCAATGCCGTTCGCCTTGGCGGCGTTCTTCGTCTCCACCATGGCCACGGGAATGCCGTTGATCAGGAACATCACGTCCGCGCGATTCGTCTCCTGTCCGTTGGTGTATTGCCATTCGTCGGTGACGTGAAAGACATTCCTGTCCGCCGCGGAGTGCGCGGAGGATCGCGAAGGCTCCAGCTCATGGAAGTCAATAACCGTCACATTGCGCGCGCGGTTTTCTTTCTCGTTGTGGATGCTTTGCTCGCCCCGCAGCCACGCCAGGATTTCGGCATTGCCCTCGATCGAATTGCGCACACCCTCGATCCTGCGGATTACTTCCGCCGCGTTATCTTGGGTGATGAGCCCCGGATTGAACTCGATCAGCTTCTCTTCAAGAATCCGGTTGAAGAGCAGCCCGCCTTCGCCCTTTCGCAGCACCACGGCATCCGCCGGCGGAACATACGTCCAGCCCGCCTCCACTGCGTAGCGGATCAACGGCTCTTGCACGGAATTCCTTTCGTTCAATCTGGTCATTGCTGCTTCCTTCTCTCGCTGCGCACGCGGTAAAGTCTTTCCGTGAACCCGCCCTGCTCCACGAAATCTTTCTCCAGCCTCTGAATCTGGCGTTTCAACAGGAAAATCGCCTGGTTCACGAGGCAAATGAGAGTATTGGCGGCAACCTCCGGCGTCGCCGCGGCCATGACGGGATTTGTCATCATGAACAACAT
>JAGYMT010000026.1 GCA_018400335.1 Kiritimatiellia bacterium
GATTGCGGTTTGAAACCCGATACGGAAAGGCTCGCTTTATAATGAATGCGCCATCATTCAGGGGATTTGAAATTATCGAGGTCATGCCCCAGGGGGCAATGGGCACGGTGTATAAAGCCCGCCAGATATCCCTGGACCGCGTTGTGGCCATCAAGATGCTGCCGCCCGACCTTGCGGCCGATTCCGCTGATATTGAACAGTTTCTTGCGGAGGCCAGGATTACCGCCAATCTCAAGCACCAGAACATAGTGCAGGTCTATGACTTCGGGAAGACCGATGACGATATATACTATTTCGTGATGGAATTCGTATCAGGCTATAGCGTGGGAGAATGGATCCGCCGCAAGAATTTCCTGTCCGAGGAGAACGCGCTGCTAGTCGCCGAGAGCGTGGCCGAGGCGCTCGAATACGCCTGGGAAAAGGACGGCGTGATCCATTGCGACATCAAGCCGGACAACATCATGATTGACGGCGACGGCACCGTTAAGGTCGCCGACCTCGGCCTGGCCAAGAGCATGAACTCCGTCGTGGATTGTCAGAAGACAGCGGCGGGGATCGTGTGCGGCACGCCTAATTACATCTCTCCGGAGCAGTCGCGCGGCGACGCGGAGCTTGACCAGCGGACCGACATCTATTCGCTTGGCGCCATGCTCTACCATTGCATGACCGGCAAGATGCCTTTCGGGGGAGAGCCTCTCATCAAGGTTATGGATCTCCAGATTTCCGATCAGATTCCCGATCCGCAGGACGTCAATCCCTCCATCTCCACCGAGTCCGCCTGGCTGATTGAACGAATGTTGGCTAAGGACCGCGAGCACCGGCATCCTAACTGGAAGGCTGTTCTCTCCGATATCAGCAGGGTCGCGAACAACAAGATGCCGACCATTCTGCCGGCCCAGGGCACGAGCACCGTCAGGCGCAGCATGGATCGCGGCAAGCGTCCTCACGTGAAAGTCCCGGTGGCCAGGCACCCGAAGACCGAGCAGTTGCGCTCATACTCGGATAACGCGGAGTTCGAGAGCATGGAACGCAAATTCGAGCTCAAGCAGAAACAGCGCGTTATGTCGAAAATGGAGTTGTTGTTCGCGGCCGCCATAGGAATCGCGATTCTCGCCCTTGCGGGACTGGTGCTGAGGTCCACCCTGGGCCGCTCCAAGGCCAAGCCGGGGGAGGCCGGCCGCCCGGCCGCGGTCCAGAAGGGCGGCGCCGAGGTCGATCCATCCGCCATTGCCGAGGCCGATGAGGGTGTGGCGCGCTACCGGGATGAACAGCGCAAGCGCAATGCCGGGCAGGCATACCGGGAGGCCCTGCAGTGGATCACGGACAATCCCGGTCAACATGCGGAGGCCATAGCCCTTTTCGAAAAGGTGGCCGAGGACGGGCGGGGAACGGAATATGCGAACATGGCGCTCGCCGAGATAGAAATGCACAATGATGCCATAACGAGGGCCTCCGATGGCGTTATTCGCACTCTTGAGGCTCAGGCAGAGGAGCTTGGAGAGGCTAAACGCTACGAGGATGCCGCCCGCCTGTTTGAGGAGTACGACGGCGCCATGGCGAGCGAGACCGCCCATGCCAGAAGTGTGATGATGCAGAAATGGCGGGGCAGGCAGCGCCAAATGGAGCAGGCGGAGATAAACGCAGGCGCTCAGTTGAAGATGCTCGTCATAGAAACAGCGGCCGCGCTGGCAAACGGGGATCTCGAGTCGGCCCTGAAGGGAGTGCGCAATGCCCTCGCAAGCGCAAAGTCGGATGCAGCCAGATCCGAATTGGCAAAACTGGAAGCCCGGCTTTCCGCCGCCGCCGGGGCGGACCGGCGCATCCTGGATTCTTTCGCGCAGCTCAAGGGACGGGAAGTGACGCTTTCGCTCGCTGCCGGACCGGAGAAACTGACGATCAGGTCCGTGCACGAGGATCGAATCGAGGCCGAGAAGATAGTGGTGATTGGCGCCGGACACGCAAGCCATCCCCAGACCATTCGCGTCGAGGATCTCGCGCCGGAAGAGAAGCTGCTCAGGCTGGGCTCGGATGGCGGCCCCGAAACGGCACTGATGAAGGGACTGGTACTGGTTCAATCCGGAAACTTCGCCGATGCGGAGCAGGCATTCGCCTCCGCCGGTCCGCTGCTGTCCGCTCCAATCGTCGCGGAGCTCAGGCGGCGCCAGAAGAAACAGATCGAAGACAGCGCCCGACAGACTCTAGCCTGGTTGTTGAGAACCATGCAGGTGGAAATACCGGAGGAAATTCCGTCCGCCGGACATTGCGTGGCGGCGGTCAGGCGCAAGCGTTTTTCGGAGGACGATTCCAAGATCGTGGCCAGGGGGGTCGAAGCCTATCGCAAGAAGTTCAGCGGATCCGATTTCGCCGCGGAGTATGAGCCGGTTTTGGCCGCCCTTGGTGCCGCGGCTCAGCAGGCGGCTCAGAGGACCTCGCAGGCTGCCCCAGAACAGCAGCAACCCGAACCCGAACGGCGCGAGGATCACGAGAGAGCGAACGACGAATCCGTGAGAAACCTGCTGGTCCAGAAGAATCCCGGCGTCAGCCATGATCATATAAGGTTTGGCTCCGATTCTTCCGGCCGCATTTCAGCGGTCTCCATTTATTCACCCGCGTTGCGCGATATCCAGCCGCTTGCACCTCTGGCAGACCTGAGATCCGCGACCTGCTCGGGACAATACCCGCGGGAAGGTTCATGGCAGTCCTTCCCTCCCGCCCCGCTGACCGACATTTCTCCGCTGAAGGGCAAGCCCATCGAGGAATTGAATCTCCACAACACTGAAGTGCGCGACATCACCGCGCTTATCGGCATGCCCCTTCGAAAGCTGAATCTTTCGAAGACAAAAGTGCAGGACTTGCAGTCCCTCGCCGGAATGCCGCTTTCGGAACTGGACGTAAGCTCCACTCTGATTCGCGACCTGCGCGCATTGCAGGGAATGCCGATTGAGCAGCTGAATATGAACGGCACCGGGGTGGACAGTATCCTGCCCCTGCGCGATATGAAATTGCAATCCCTTGATATGAGCGGAACGAAGGTCCGGCAGATAACGCTCTTGCGGGGGATGCCGCTGAGATCGCTCAATCTCAATGACACCGGCATAGGCGAGCTGAGCTCACTGGCCGGGATGCCTCTCACGCGCCTTGAAATAGCGCGCACGCGGGTCAGGGATCTCACACCGATCGCGGGGATGTCACTGGAACTGCTCAATATCGAGGGGATAGCCGTACGAAACCTCGCCATCTTGAAGGATATGCCGCTGCGCGTCCTTGTGGCGGCAAACACCCGCACGACGGATCTCTCCGCGCTGGCCGGGATGCCCTTGCGCACACTCCGCATCGGGAACAACGACATTAAGGATATTTCGGCTTTGGAGACCCTGTCCGGCCTGAAAGAGCTGAACCTTGAGTCGACCAAGGTTGACAACTTGGCCGGCATCCAGGGGCTTATGCTGGAGAGTCTTTCCATAAAGGGCACGGCGGTCAAGGACCTCTCGCCTCTATCGGAAATGCCGCTCAAGCGCCTGGATATCACCGGGTCGGCGGTCCGGGACCTTGGACCTATTCAGTATCTGCCGATAGAGCATATTTATATGGACAGGTCGCTCCTGCGCTCCGACGGCAGATCGCGCAGGTCGGCCATGTACGTGCTGCGCAGTATGCGCAACCTGAAAACCGTCAACGGAATGAGGCCATTCGATTATTGACCCGCTCATTCCGCGGCCGTGCGCAACTCACCGGACCGGTAATCCTGACCTATGGACACAAAATATATCAGCACGCGGGGCGGCGGATCACCGCTCGGCTTCACGGATGTGATGATGACGGGGCTCGCCCGGGACGGCGGACTCTTTCTTCCGGCCTCGATTCCCGACGCGCGCGACATGCTTGAAGCCTGGAAGAGCCTGTCCTACAGGGACCTTGCCATCGAGATAATGCGGCTTTACACGGATATACCGGCGCGCGATCTGAAGTCGCTGATTAACCGCTCCTATTCCGTGTTCCGGCATCCGGAAGTGGCGCCGGTTGTCTCCCCCGACGGCGCCCTGTTCATTCTCGAGCTTTTTCATGGCCCCACCCTGGCCTTCAAGGATGTGGCCTTGCAGGTTCTGGGCAACATGTTTGAATACGTACTCGCACGACGGGGCCGGGAACTGAACCTGCTGGTCGCGACAAGCGGCGACACGGGCAGCGCGGCCATTCACGGAATAAGGGGTCGGCGGGATATGCGGATCTTCGTGCTGTATCCGAACGGCCGGATCAGCCCGGCCCAGGAACGCCAGATGACTTCCGTGCAGGATGATAACGTCTTCTGTATCGCCATGAACGGGAGCTTCGACGATTGCCAGCGGATAGTGAAAGATCTCTTTGGTGATCTCGATTTCAGGGACCGTCATATGCTCGGCGCCGTGAATTCAATAAACTGGGCAAGGTTGCTGGCGCAGGTGGTATATTATTTCTACGCCGCTTTCCGGGTCATGGCGAGGACCGGAGCCGACACCATCCGTTTCTCCGTGCCGACGGGCAACTTCGGGGATATCTTCGCCGGTTACATCGCCGCGCGGATGGGGCTCCCGGTCAGCCGGCTGATCCTCGCGAGCAATGAGAACGATATTCTGCCCCGCTTCTTCAACACCGGCATCTACCGGCGCGGCGACGTGCGGAAGACGATAAGCCCCTCCATGGATATTCAGGTTGCGAGCAATTTCGAGCGCTATCTCTACTACCTGGCCGGGGAGAACCCCGCCCGAGTTCGCGAACTGATGCGGCAGTTCTCGAAAAACGGCCGGCTTGAGGTGGAGATGCCGGAGTCCGGCCGGCTTGATCCCCTCTTCGCCGCCGGATCCGGCGACACGGAATCCTCCCTTGCCGAGATGAAAGACTTCTACAACCGAACCGGCTATCTTCTGGACCCGCATACCGCCGTGGGCGTGCGCGTGGCCCGCGCATTTCCCGATCCGGACAGCCCCGTCATCTGTCTGGCAACCGCGCACCCGGCCAAGTTCGGAGAGGCGGTCAGGCGCGCGACAGGAAGGGATGACGCGGGACGCCACGAAATACTTGACGCCCTGGAGAGCCTGCCCGTGCGGCGGGAAGTGATGCCCGCGTCCGGCGAAGCAATTCGGGATTTCATCGCAAAGCATACATGAAAGGGAGAACGAAAATGGAAGCATTGAAACAAGCCGATCACAAAGCTCCGCCGGGGCCGGTGGTGCTCGCGATAATGGATGGAGTGGGCATTGGACGATACCCGAAAGGCGACGCGGTACGCTCCGCACTTACGCCGCACCTCGACTGGCTACAGGCAAACGCGCTGAGCAGCAGCCTGAAAGCGCACGGAATCGCGGTCGGCCTGCCGGACGACGGGGACATGGGCAACAGCGAGGTGGGACACAATGCCATAGGCTGCGGACGGGTCTTCGAACAGGGCGCCAAGCTCGTGAACGCGGCAATCGAGTCCGGACTGATGTTCCGGGGCGAAGTATGGACCGCCCTCGTCCGGAACTGCATCGAGCACGACAGCGCGCTGCACTTCATAGGGCTCTTCTCCGACGGTAACGTCCACAGTCACATGGATCATCTCAAGGCGATGCTTGTCCAGGCGAAGAAAGAAGGCGTCCGCAAAGCCGGGATACACATACTGCTTGACGGCCGCGACGTCGGCGAAACAAGCGCCCTCGATTATGTTGACCCGTTCGAGCAATTTCTGGAGGGGTTGCGGAAGGACGGGAAGGCCGATTACCGCATTGCCTCCGGCGGCGGACGAATGAACATAACAATGGATCGTTACGGCGCCAACTGGAATATGGTGAAGAAAGGCTGGGATACGCACGTCAAGGGAATCGGGCCGGCATTCGCCTCGGCCCGCGAGGCCATCGAGGCGCACCGTAAGGCAAATCCGGGCGTGATTGATCAGGACCTGCCGCCATTCGTGATTCACGACCAGGAGGGACCGGTCAAGCCCATCCGGGATAACGACAGCGTTATCTTCTTCAACTTCAGGGGCGACAGGGCCATCGAGATCACCAGTGCTTTCGAGGAAGACGATTTCTCCGAGTTCGACCGTGCTCCCCGCCCGAAAGTTCTCTATGCGGGCATGATGCAGTACGACGGCGACCTGAAAATCCCGAAAAAATTCCTCGTGGAACCCCCGGCCATCAGCCGGACGATGGGCGAGTATCTCTGCCGCTCAGGCGTGCGCCAGTTGGCGATCAGCGAAACACAGAAGTTCGGCCACGTGACCTATTTCTTCAACGGCAACAGGTCCGGTAAATTCGACGATAAGCTGGAGGAATACGTGGAAATTACCTCTGATATCGTTCCGTTCGAGCAGCGCCCGTGGATGAAGGCGGCCGACATAACCGACCGCGTTGCGGCCGAGGTGAAGGAAAATAATTTTCCCTTCATACGCCTGAACTACCCCAACGGGGATATGGTGGGGCACACCGGTGTCTTCCAGGCAACGCAGATAGCGGTGGAGTGCGTGGATCTCTGCATTGGCCGCCTGCTTGCCGCCGTCAAAGCCGCGCGCGGCATACTGGTTGTCTCAGCCGATCACGGGAATGCCGACGACATGTTTGAGCGCGACAAAAAGACCGGCGAGCCGTTGATTGATCCCGACACTGGCAGGCTGAAGGCGAGGACGAGCCACTCCCTGAACCCGGTGCCCGTCTACATCTACGACGCCTCATCGGATACGCCGAATTGGAGTCTGTCGGAACGGAAGGGTCTGGGCATAAGCAGCCTGGCCGCGACGTGCATCATGCTCCTCGGCTTCGTTCCGCCGGAGGATTATGACGCATCCATCGTGGAGAAAGCGGATTGAGGATCGAACCCATGAGCGAAGAACCACTTGGTATTGTACTCTCCGGCGATCTTGAATCCACAAGGCGCTCCCACGAAAAGTGGAGCCGCCAGGCGATAGATATGGACCTGTCCGGCGAGCCGGCAGATCCGCCGGACGCCTTCCAATCCACCATAAGGGAGCCGATCTCCGTTACGGGGCCGGGAACCTTTTTCGGAAGCGAATTCCGGACCCTGACTTTTGAGCCGTCCGGCGTCGAGGGCTGGTGGTTCAACCGTACCGACCTGCCCGCGTCACTGCCCATACGGGTTTCGGTCAGGGAAGTCTGGACAACCGAGCGCAACATAGTCCTGCGCAGCGGCTCGCCCCACAACTACATGCGCATGGTCGAGCACATCATCGCGCTCCGGCTGGGCATGGGAATAGATAACCTCGTTGTGAAGGTGACATCCGGCGATCCGCCCCTCTTCGACCGCGGCAGCATGGACCTCGTGGAGGCTCTGGAGTCGGCCGGCATCCAGAGGGACATGAGCCTGCCGGTGTCATACACAACCGTTAAGGAGCGGGTCACCGTCGCCGGCGGCAACGGGAGTTTTCTGACTTTCTCGCCCTGCGCCCCGGACAATCCGGTTCTGCGAATTGATTGCGCGGTTGACTTCCCCAACGCCATCGGCAAACAGAGGATCATTTTCAACCTGAACAGGAAATGGTTCCGCCACGGCGCGCTTGCTCGGACCAATACAACGGCCAAGATGGTGCTGTACTGCCACACGATCGGCAAGCTGTTCGCCGACACGCGGAACCTGGGTTACACAAACAACAACATTCTCATCGCCGGACGGCGCCGTTACTCTAACACCCCCATGCTGCTGCACGAGGGGAAATCACTCGAAGCCGCGTGGCACCGCGCGATGATGGATCTGCTCGCGGCTGTGACGTTGATTGATCACGGGCGGTTCGCAGGAAATATCGTTTCGTACAAGGCCGGCCACAAGCTGGACGCGGAGATGGCGAGGCTGCTCTATAAGTATAACGCTTTTGAACCGGTGAAGAATCCCGCCGTCGGGAAGGCGTGATAGAAGACAACTGCGGCCCTACACCTTCCTGATCGCGTGGTCATTGAGCGCGACGCGGCGGCCTTCCCGCACCGAGACATAGCAGGCGAGCGTCATCCGCAATGCGGTACGGCCTTCCTCCGCCGTGGCGAGGGGTCCGCGCTTTCCGTCCAGGAATTCGGCCAGCGGACCGGCGAGGCCGGCAATCCTCTCGCCATGGTTCGCGGGCGTGGGCGCGCCGCCGCAAGTCCACTTGCCTTCATCAACGGTGTACCACTTGACCCCGCACGCGTCCGTCGGGCGCGGAACATTGCAGCTCGGAACATCACCATAATTCTGAACGATGCAGCCTTTTTCCGTAATGACCTCCACCGTGTTCTCCATCGCCGGGCATACGAAACTGCAACTCACCTCCGCGAGCGGCCCGCCGGGATACCTGAACAGCGCCACGCCGTTATCCATCGGCACCCGGGGATCATGCAGCGACATAATCTCGGCCGTTACGGTCTCGGGCTCGCCGAGCAGCCAGAGGATGAAGTCTATTGCGTGCGCCGCGTCATCAGCCCAGATATCGCGGTTCAGCTCCGGCCTGGTGTGCCAAAGCTGGGTGAAAGTGGGCCATAGGTGAGTGCTCAAACCGTGCCGGCGGCGCACCATGAAGACCTTTCCGAGCTTCCCGGTTTCGAGCAGATTTTTGATCTCGATATTTTGCGGGTCCGCCCTCATCTGCCACGCCATGGTGAAAGGAACGCCGCTTCGCTTCACGGCCCCGACTATGCGGTCGGCCTCGTCCATCGTCAGCGCCATCGGTTTCTGAAGGATGATCGCCTTGCCGGATGCCGCGGCTTGCTCAACAAGTTCGGCGTGTAGCGAGGTTTCCGAGGCGATCACCACGGCCTTGATATCCTGGCTTGCGAGCAACGCCCCGGCGTCATCATAAGGCTTAATGTCGTGATCGGCGGCGGCTTTTTTGAGGCGGTCTGTATCATGATCCCAACCGGCAACCGCCTCGACGCCGAGCTCGGGGCGCTCTTTCCATCTCTTGCAGTACGCGCTCACATGCCCATGCGCAAAGCCGAGTATTCCGATCCTGACCATATCGTTCCTTTCTACCCCTTGCTGACGCTGGCTGAACTGAATGTCGCCATCTCATTGTATATCTTCACGGCAGCCTCAATAACCGGAAAAGCCAGCGCCGCTCCCGTTCCCTCCCCGAGGCGTAGTTCGAGATCGAGAATGGGCTTTATGCCGAGCTGCCCGAAGAACGCGCCGTGGCCGCGCTCCTGCGAATTGTGGCTGAAGAACAGGTAGTCCATCACCTGCTTCTTCATGCGGATGGCAGCCAGCGCGCCGGCCGAGGAGATGAACCCGTCCACCACCACAGGCACCTTCTTCGAGGCCGCGCCAAGGATGAGCCCGCAGATGGCGGCAATCTCGAAACCGCCGAGGGCGGCAAGCGTGCCGAGCGGATCCGTCAGCCTGGCGCTGTTCACTTCCAGAGCCTGCTCGATAATCGCCGTCTTCTTCCTGAGCCTCTCGTCATCAATGCCGGTTCCGCGCCCGGTGACCGTAGCGGCGAGGCAGTTGAGAAAGGCGGCAAACAGCGCCGAGGATGGAGTCGTGTTGCCTATTCCCATTTCACCCGTGCCGAGGAGCGTGACGCCTCCAGAAGCGGCCTCGATCGCAAGCCCGATTCCGGTTTCGATTGCCCGAGCGGCTTCTTCCCTTGACATTGCCGGGCCGCGCGCGATGTTGTCCGTGCCGCGCCTTATCTTCTGCCTGCACAGGCCGTCGGCCTTTTCAAGCGGATCGTCAACGCCCATGTCAACAACCAGCAATTCAGCTCCGGCGTGCCTCGCGAGCACATTAACCGCCGCACCGCCCGCGAGCATGTTCATCACCATCTGCGGCGTGACCTTGCGCGGATAGGCCGAGACGCCTTCATCCATCACGCCGTGATCGGCGGCAAAGCAGAAAATCTTCTTGCGGCCGAGGACGGGGCTGACTCTGCCCGTTGCCAGGCAGTATTGAATCGCAATTTCCTCGAGCCGGCCAAGACTGCCGGGCGGCTTGGTTAAGTCGTAAAGGTGAGTGCGCACCTGCTCCTCGATCGAGCAATCCGCCGGCCGGATCAATTCAAGCGTCTTGTCGAGTCGCCCTTCCATCCAATGTCCCCTTTCAATGCTATTGCAGCGACGGCGGTTTCGGAAGCCCTTCAAGGCAGGCCAGCGAGCGTTCGAGCATCTCCTGCGGCAGCGCGTAGTCTGCGAGCTTGCCATCGAAGAATGCCTCGTAGCCGGACAGGTCCATCAGGCCGTGACCCGACCAGTTCATCAGGATAACCCGCTCCTTGCCTTCTTCTTTTGCACGATTCGCTTCCCTGATGGTCTGCGCGATGGCGTGCGAAGTCTCAGGCGCGGGTATGAAACCCTCCGTGTGCGCGAACAATACGGCAGCGTTGTAGCACTCGATCTGGTCCAGCCCAGTGGCCTCGACGAGCTTCTCGCGGAGCACGTGGGAAACAAGCGGCGCCATGCCGTGATAGCGAAGGCCGCCGGCGTGAATGGGCGGCGGAACAAACCTGTGCCCGAGGCTGTGCATTGCGAGCAGAGGCGTCATCATCGCGACGTCGCCGGAATCATAGACAAACGGGGCGCGCGTCATCGTCGGGCACGCCGTCGGTTCGGTCGCCACGATGCGGATATCCTTGCCGTGTATCTTGTCGCAGATGAACGGGAAGCTGATGCCGGCGAAATTGGAGCCGCCTCCGGCGCAGCCGACCACCACGTCCGGGTAGTCGCCCACCTTCTCGAGCTGTTTCTTTGCCTCCAGCCCGATGATCGTCTGGTGCATGAGAACGTGGTTGAGAACGCTGCCGAGCGAATAACGTGTGTCCTTCGAAGTAACGGCATCCTCGATGGCCTCGCTGATGGCGATGCCGAGACTGCCCGGCGTGTCCGGCATTTCCTTCAGGATCTGGCGTCCTGCGTTCGTCTGACTGCTCGGGCTGGCCACGCACTCGGCGCCCCAGGTCCGCATCATCATCTTCCGGAACGGCTTCTGGTCGAAGCTTATCCGGACCATGTAGACCTTGCATTCGAGACCCATGAGCTTGCAGCCCATAGCCAGCGCGCTGCCCCATTGGCCCGCGCCGGTTTCCGTGGTCAGGCGCTTTATCCCGAAAACCTTGTTGTAGTACGCCTGAGCGACCGCTGTGTTAGGCTTATGGCTGCCCGGCGGCGATACGCCCTCGTTCTTGTAGTAGATCTTCGCCGGGGTCTGGAGAGCCTTTTCAAGACGCCTCGCCCGGTACAGCGGACTGGGACGCCACAGCATCAGGGCCTCGAGAACGGGCTCGGGGATGTCAATCCAGCGCTGCGTGCTGACCTCCTGCTCGATCAGGTTCATCGGGAAGACGGGCGCGAGGTCATCAGGCCCGATCGGCTTGCCGTCCTTGCCCACCGGCGGAGGCATGGCATGAGGAACTCCTGCA
>JAGYMT010000260.1 GCA_018400335.1 Kiritimatiellia bacterium
CGCTGCCGTGAAAGAGACGGATGTAAAGACTCCTGTGATATTGCTTACCGGTTTCGGAGACAATTTCAACCAGAGGGCAAAACTGCCGGATGGTGTTGATATGGTGCTAAGCAAGCCCGTTACTCGTGCGGTTTTCAAGGAAGCAATAGAAAAGGTTAGTGCCTCATTGTCGAGATACTGCTATGAAAAACAAGAAAACAGTTTGTTGTTCTCCAACCGATCGCCCTCTCCCTCTGGGAGAGGGAAGGGGTGAGGGTTGGCGAAGCCATTAGATTGAGCAAGGCGATGTGAATATGCAGGAATCATTCAAAGACTCGGATGAATATCTGAATTGCGTGTGGACCGCATGCGATCTCCTTGAGCATTTGATGAGAGACGTGTTCGTAAAGCTTGGCGCCCCTGAAGACGATGCGAAAATCATTGCCGATGTCCTTATCAGCGCCGACAGGAAGGGGATTGATTCCCACGGGATCGGCAGGTTGAAGCCTATCTACATTGACAGGATTGACCAGGGCATCCTGTCGCCCGTTACCCGGATTGACGTTGTTAAGGAAAGTCCCGCTACTGCCGTGCTTGACGGCAACAACGGCATGGGCCACGTGATCGGTAAGAAGGCCATGCAGACGGCGATCGCGAAGGCGGCGGAATTCGGAATGGGCATGGTGACAGTTCGGAATTCGTCGCACTACGGGATCGCGGGCTATTACTCCGATATGTGTTCCGATAAAAACATGATAGGAATCACCGGGACCAACGCACGGCCTTCAATTGCGCCTACCTTCGGCGTCGAAAACATGCTGGGCACCAATCCGCTGACCATCGGGTTCCCCGCCGACGAGGAGTTTCACTTCAACATTGACTGCGCCACCTCTATTTCACAGCGAGGGAAGATAGAATCTTATGAACGGGCGGGCAAAAATCTTCCGCCAGGCTGGGTTATCGGGCAGGACGGAGAGACCATGACGGACCCGAAGGCTGTGCTCGATGCGCTGACAAGGGGAGTCTGCGCACTGGCTCCGCTCGGGGGGATCGGCGAGGAGACAGCCGGTTACAAGGGCTATGGCTATGCGACGGTGGTGGAAGTCCTCTCCTCGGCTCTCTCCGACGCAAAATTCATGAAAGATTTGAACGGAACCGACGCGGATGGCAAAAAAATACCCTACGCTCTCGGTCACTTCTTCATCGCTATCAACATAGAGAAGTTCATTGCCCCGTCACGCTTCAAGGCGATCGCCGGCTCCATCATGCGGCAGCTGCGCGGCTCAATGAAGGCCGCGGGACAGGACCGAATTTACACAGCGGGCGAGAAAGAATGGCTCGCCCGGAACTACAGGAAGACGCATGGCATTCCCGTGCCGCCCGTGCTGCAAGAGCAGCTCTCCATGCTGAACCGGAGGTTCAGCCTCTCCTGTCACTTTCCCTGGGAAAATCCATGAGCGCGCCAAGCGAAGCCGGCGCAGGCCAATACGTACTGGCCCTTGATCAGGGAACAACCAGCTCAAGAGCTGTCCTGTTCGATCGCGGGTGCCGCATGGCCGGCATGGCGCAGCGTGAATTCCAGCAGATTTATCCCCAGGCCGGCTGGGTTGAGCACGACCCAATGGAAATCTGGGAGAGCCAGATCGGGACGGCCAGACTGGTGATGGAGCAGACCGGCACGCATCCCTCTCAAGTGGCGGCTATAGGAATAACCAACCAGCGCGAAACCACCATTGTCTGGGATCGGCTCACGGGCAAACCGGTATGCAACGCCATCGTCTGGCAGTGTCGAAGATCCGCCCCGATCTGCGACGCACTGAAGGAGCAGGGCTGGGGCGAAAGAATACAAGAGAAGACGGGCTTGGTGATAGATGCCTATTTCTCCGGCACCAAGCTGAAGTGGATACTGGACAACGTGCCGGGCGCGCGTGAGCGCGCAATGCGCGGCGACCTGCTCTTCGGAACTGTTGACACCTGGTTGCTCTGGAAACTTACCGGCGGACGCCTGCACGCGACTGACAACAGCAATGCTTCCCGCACCATGCTCTTCAACATCCACGAACTGAAATGGGATGATGAGATTCTGGCTGAGCTCGAAATCCCTTTTTCCATGCTGCCGCAGGTTATGCCTTCAAGCGGCGTGTTTGACGTGACCGATCCCGACATATTCGGCGGAGCAGGCATTCCAATTGCGGGCATTGCCGGCGATCAGCAGGCGGCGCTTTTCGGACATCGCTGCTTTGAACCGGGCACTGCCAAGAATACTTACGGAACCGGCTGTTTTCTGCTCATGAATACCGGGCCGCGTCCGAAAGCGTCACGAAACGGGCTCTTGACGACCATTGCGTGGGGGCTGGAAGACAGAGTCGAATATGCGCTGGAAGGCAGCGTCTTCACAGCCGGCGCCGTGATCCAGTGGCTGCGCGATGAAATGCATTTGATCGAGAATGCCGCGCAGACCGGGGATGATGCCAGCCGGGTGCCGGATACGAACGGTGTCTACCTCGTCCCTGCCTTTACCGGATTGGGTGCGCCGTATTGGGACATGTATGCCCGCGGCGCGATCGTCGGGCTGACCAGGGGCGCCAGGCGCGAGCACGTGGTCCGGGCTGCGCTGGAATCCATCGCGTATCAGGCGAAGGACGTGATTGGCGCCATGCAGGAGGATTCGGGCATTGTCCTGAAGCATCTCCAGGTTGACGGCGGCGCATCGGCCAACGACTTCCTTATGCAGTTCCAGGCCGACATCCTTGGCGTGCCGGTGCGCAAGCCGGAGGTCGTGGAAACCACGGCCATGGGAGCGGCCTGCCTTGCAGGGATTGCGGTAGGCTTCTGGCACAGCCGGGCCGAGATAGGGGAGAACGCAAGCCCGGACAGGGTGTTCATGCCCGCGATGCAGGAAACTCAACGTGAGCGGCTGTACAAGGGCTGGAAACAGGCAGTTCAACAGACAATGCATCATTCGTGAACCAGGAAACCAGCTTCGACCACGGAGACACCGCGCCCATGACAATCCATGCAGACTATCGTAAAGGCGACACCTGGAATGTGTCCCGCGTTTTCACCGACCCGCTCACCGGTAGGTCGGTCCGGCAGGTGACAGCGACGAGTGTGGCGACCCGCATCCGGTGGTTGATCCGTCCGGGCGCCGGATGCTGTTCCAGGCCGGCCGCGAAGATCGGTCGGATCAGTTCGTTATTTGACTCCCGCGGAACCCGGCTAAGCCGAAGTAACCGGGTTCTCGGCGATGCCTGAATTCGTGGAGTTCTACCACGCGAGTATTTCAGAACGGCTTGCTGCCCGGAATACGGTCCGCGAGCCGTGCTGGACCGAGGCCGTGGCTGTTGTCAGCTCATTTCATAGCGCGAAGGGTAAAGGACCGTCCGCGGAATGATCGAGGATTTGGGAGAAGCGTCGTTGTTCATCGGCGATGCGGTCATCAGGATCGCCCACCAAGTAAATCGCTTCGTTATGCGGGCCTGATATGTGAGGATAGTGGATTCCCGGCCGTGGTCACGCGGCCTGCGTGCTTTACCCTGGTCGCCTTCCTCAACGCCGTCCTTGTCAACAAACGGCACGATTAGGAACTCGACGTTGTCGCGGAGCCATTCGCCTCCTGTATCCACGAGAATCCATCGAACCAGACCCTCCAATACGTAGTTCGCCATCATCTCGCA
>JAGYMT010000261.1 GCA_018400335.1 Kiritimatiellia bacterium
GTTTGACCCCGACCCTGATCTCCGCGACACCGAACAGGTGCCGCTCATGGAAGAGGGCGGCATCGAATCCTTCATCCGCCGCGAGGTGTTGCCTTACACACCTGATGCTTGGATCAAGGCCGAGTCCACCAAGATCGGCTACGAGGTCAGCTTCACCCGCCATTTCTACAAGCCTCAGCCGCTGCGCACGCTCGAAGAGATCAGCGCCGACATTCTCGCCATCGAAAAGGAAGCCGAGGGGCTGTTGGATGGATTGATGAAGGGAGGCGTAAAGGCATGAAAAAGAAACCTGCCACGAAAGCCAAATCCGCCTTGATGAAAGCTGTTCCTCTGCAAGTAGAGGATTCTTTTGCCGAGGTGCTCCGCCTCATCGTATCCGCCCGGCAGAAGGCGTACCAGGCGGTGAACACCGAGCTGGTCACGCTGTACTGGCAGATTGGGGAATACATTAGCCGCAAGCTGGAATCCGCCGAATGGGGAGAAGGTGTGGTGGATCAACTGGCCCGCTTCCTCGCCCGAACACAACCGGGACTGCGCGGATTCACACGGCGCAACCTGTTCCGAATGCGCCAGTTTTACGAGTGCTATCGGGACCATCGAATTGTGTCAGCACTGCTGACACAATTACCGTGGACCCACCACCTGCTCATTCTTGGCTACTCCAAACGCGAGGAAGAACGCGAGTTTTATATTCGGTTGGCGATCCACGAGAAGTGGTCAAGTCGCGAAATTGAACGCCAGCTTCGTAGCGCCCGGTTTGAACGCTCAGTTCTCAATCCGCCAAAACTCTCAACAGCATTGAGAGAACTGCATCCTGGATCAGACGCGTGTTTCAAGGACGCCTATCTTTTTGATTTTCTGAATTTGCCGACCGACCACTCAGAGACAGACCTCCACCGCTCACTGCTTAACAATCTTGGCCGATTCCTTACAGAACTCGGGCGCGACTTCTGCTATATCGGCTCCGAATATCCGGTGCAGGTGGGGGGGCAGGATTTCGCCCTCGATCTCCTCTTCTTTCACCGCGGCCTCAACTGCTTGGTCGCCATCGAGTTGAAGGTGGCCCGCTTTGAGCCGGAGTATCTGGGCAAGCTGGAGTTCTACCTCGAAGCCCTCGACCGCGATCACCGCAAGTCCCATGAGAACCCGGCCATAGGCTTGCTCCTGTGCGCATCAAAGGACAGCGAGGTGGTTGAATATGCACTGAGCCGTTCGCTGTCGCCCGCGCTCATCGCCGAATACCAGACCCAACTTCCAGACAAGAAACTGCTCGCCCTTAAACTGCATGAATTCTATGCTCTGAACGCGTTGGAGGATTGCGAGGGCAAGCCAACGAAGCGGGCGAAAAAGAGAGGCCAGCCATGATCGCCGACCTCAAGCCGTATCCGGAATACAAGGAGTCGGGCTCGCCGTGGCTTGGACGGGTGCCGGCGCATTGGGATTTGCGGAGACTCAAGTATCTCCTTCATGAAGTGAACGACCGTTCGCTAGACGGTGAGGAGCGCCTCTTGAGTGTGTCGCAATATACTGGCGTGACACCGCGACGAACTCTGGAAGGTTCCGAAGAACATGAGACGCGGGCAACCTCGTTGGTCGGGTACAAGAAGGTTGCCGTTAATGACCTCGCCATCAACATCATGTTGGCTTGGAACGGCAGTCTCGGAGTCTCGCCATGGGAGGGCGTCGTTAGTCCCGCTTACTGCGTCTACCGATTTGCGGATGGCCTATCGCCCTTGTTTTTCCACAATCTCCTTCGCTCTCCGTCCTACAAAGTACGGATCAAGCAGACATCGCGGGGAGTCGTTGAAAGTAGGCTGCGTCTATACACAGAAGACCTTGGCCGAATCGAAGCGCTTCTCCCCCCTCCCTCCGAACAGGCGGCGATAGTGCGGTTTCTGGACTGGGCGAACGGACGGCTGGAGCGGGCGATCCGGGCGAAGCGGAAGGTCATCGCGCTGCTCAACGAACAGAAGCAGGCCATCATACACCGCGCCGTCACCCGTGGGTTGAACCCCAACGTCCCCCTCAAACCCTCCGGCATCCCCTGGCTCCGGGAGATTCCGAAGCATTGGGGGGTGCGGAGATTACGGACGGTTGCCGACCTTATCGTGAGCAACGTCGATAAGCTGACCACGCTCGATCAAACTTCGGTACGCCTTTGCAATTATGTGGACGCCTATAAGAATGAACGTATCACCGAACACCTTCCATTTATGCGTGCCACCGCTTCAATGGACGAAATTCGGCGTTTTCGCATATGGCGTGGAGATGTCTTAATCACAAAGGATTCGGAGGAGTGGGATGACATTGGGGTTCCGTCTCTTGTGGAATATGAAGCGCCCGATCTCGTATGCGGTTATCATCTTGGAATCCTGCGGCTCAAGCATGGGTGCGTTGCGGGTTCGTTCCTTCACCGCGTCTTGCAATGTAAGATTATTGCGGCCCAACTGCACGTTGCCGCCAATGGAGTGACACGCTATGGATTATCCCAGCATGCCATCAAGGACATTCTCGTCCCCTTGCCGCCTTTTGGAGAGCAAGAAACTATTGTCCTGTCTATCGGAGCGGACTTGGCGGCATTTGAAGCGGAAGAGAATGCCGCCGAACGCGAGATCGCCCTTCTCCGCGAATACCGCACGCGCCTTGTCGCCGATGTAGTGACCGGCAAGCTCGATGTGCGCGATGCGGCGAAGAAGTTGCCCGAGGAAGAGGAGGATAAGAATTCAGACGAATCAGACTTGCCTGAAGTGTCCGACGACTCTAATCTGGACACCAAACCTTTACCGGAGGAGGCATCATGAGCGATTCCGACGGGGTCTTATTGCCGCATGGTGGCTACGAAAAACTGCGCAGTTACAAGGTTGCCGAGGCGGTTTATGACGCCACTGTCGTTTTTTGCAACCGGTTTATTGAAAAACGCTCGCGCACCCACGACCAAATGGTGCAGGCGGCGCGCAGTGGCGTCCGTAACATCAGTGAGGGCAGTGGTGCGGCGGCGACCTCACGCAAGAGCGAGATGA
This sequence comes from Kiritimatiellia bacterium, assembly GCA_018400335.1. The sequence goes on from JAGYMT010000261.1 coordinate 3,021, forward strand.
AGCTCACCAATGTAGCGCGCGCCAGCCTTTCCGATGAATTGCTCAAGGATTACAAAAGCTTTCTGATCCAGCGCGGAATGCGCGTCTGGCACAAAGATTGCCCCGAAGCGCTGGCGATGCGTGAGCGGCTGAAACACGATGTGGCGCCCAACCTGCCGCCGGCGTCGGAAGGAACCGCGCGGCTGACCGGTCTGGCGGGATTATCGGAATTTATAGCGCAGGCCGAGCCTGAACTGGCGGCCAACGCAATGCTGTGCGCCGTAAACCAAGCCGCATATTTGTTGCGCAGGCAGATCGAGAGCCAGGGCCGCGATTTTGTCGAGCATGGCGGTTTTACCGAGCGGCTTTACGCGGCACGGATGCGGGCGAGGGAAGAGGGGAAGTCTGCTAAGTCGGACACTCCCATCTGCCCGCTTTGCGGCAAGGGCATGCGGCGGCGCACCGCCAAGCAAGGGCCGCATGCAGGGCAAGCCTTTTGGGGCTGTTCCGGTTATCCGGAGTGTAGAGAAACGCTGAAGATGTCGGACTTGTGGGACAAGTCGGACTCGTCAGACAAAGGAAAATAATCAATGACCACTGACATCAGCGAAAAGGGGCTCGAAACCCTCATCATGCGCGCCATGACCGGCACGGAT
>JAGYMT010000262.1 GCA_018400335.1 Kiritimatiellia bacterium
GCGCGGCTTTCCGTGTTTGCTCAGGATTGGGACAGCGCGGAAATGGATATTTACGATGAATGCTACAACAAATGACGCCGGCTTTTGTCGTGGAGATGTGGTTCTTGTGTTGTATCCAAACGCCGATTTAAAAACAGCAAAGCGCCGGCCGGTTCTTGTCGTTATGACCGACAATCTCGCGACCATTGCTACACATGAAATCGACCGCAAAATTGAAGCGTTGGCGATGGACGGAATTGATGCAGCGCTGCGACACACGCTCGGGTTGTGAGGCAACCTCAAAAAAGAAACGGCGTGAGCCTGTGGTGAGCAAGGTCGAACCAGGCACGCCGCCTCCAAGGGGAGATGGAGACGGGGCCTTGTCCTGTTGGATAATGGGACGCGCCGTGGCACGCCATAGCGCTTTAGCGAAGGCGGCTCGTCCCGCAACTGCGGGATCGGAATGACAATTGCTCGACATCCTGCATTACTTATTCAACAAACCAGGAGGAAGGGAAATGGCAAGGGCATTGAGCAAGGTGGCTCCGGAATGGTGGGATTACACGACCCTCGACGAGGATCTGCTGAAGGATGCGGCAAAGTTGACATTAAAGGATATCGAAAAACTTTCGCGTCCGGGCTTCAAGATCGAGTTCTATGATACGCTGGAGGATTTCTACCTGGCCGAGGCGCTGGAATACATCAACGCATGGAAGCTGGCGACGCCGGATAACCCGGCGGGCATCTGCGGCCCCATCGGGCCCACGGAGCAGCTGCCGCTCGTCGCTCGCCTGATCAACGATCTGAACCTGAACCTCAAGGACGCCGTATTCTGGGGCATGGACGAGTGGCTGATCAACGGCAGGGAAGCGCCCTACAACCATCCGCTCTCCTTCGCGCGGGCGGACATGGAGCTGTGCTTCAACCGCATCAGAAAGGAGCTGCGTCCTCGCAGGGAGAATATCCATTTCCCGAAGGCCGACGTGAGCGGATACAGGAAGAGCTATGACAGCGCGCGGTGCTTGGTGATGCAGGGCGGGCAGGGCGAGGTTAAGCACTGGGCATTCAATGATCCGCCCAAGCGCAAGGGTAAGTACAAGAACAATCCTCCGTCGCCGGCAGAGTACCGGAAGCTCGCGACCAGGTCGGTGGACCTTCATCCCATCACGCTCGTTCAGAACGCGCGCACTTCGGGCGGCGGGCGGGTTTTTCTTGTTCCCACGCAGGCTTTGACCGTCGGTCCCGTGGAGACCTGGAAGGCGGAAAAAGTGTCAATCTGGCAGGCGGGCAACCACGACAATCCGTTCGGGATGCGGCTGACAACGCTTATGATCTCCAAGCGCGTGCCGGACTCCGCAGTGCCGATGTCGCTGCTCGCGGATCACCCTAATGTGCAGTTCAACTTCCTGCGCGGCGGGCTCGGTTCCTGCGAAGCCGAAATGCATTAACGCAGTGTCATGCGGGCGCGGCTTCCGGCGGCGGGGCGAGGTGTGCGCTGCGGTATTTCACGGGGGTTGTGCCGGCTATGCGCTTGAACTGCTTGATGAAATAGCTCTGATCGCAGAAGCCCGTTTCGGCGGCTACCTGGGCGCAAGGCATAGAGGTTCGTTCCAGCAGCTGTTGCGCCTTCTGGACCCTGAGCCGCATGACGTGTTGCAGAACGCTCTTGCCGGTGTGGGCTTTCACGAGGTGGCTCACGCGGAACTTGCTGAGCCCCATTTCCTTCGCGAGGTCGTCCAGGCTCATGTTCCCCGTGTAATTGCGCGAAATGAAATCGAGCGCCCGGCTCGCCTTGGGGTTGTAACAGTTGAAGCCGTGAGCGTAGATGCCCTCCATGAAATCATCCAGCGCCTGCATCAGAACGTGCGAAAGCGTCTCGAAATCGGGGGCGCGAATGAGCTGCTGCATCCATTGGTGGTTTCTCTCGATAAGCGGCTCCATCAGATGGCAGTCCTCGACGGCTGCTCGGGTGAGGTAGCCCATCATCTCTATCGCTCTGGCGCGTAATAGCGGCAGCCGGGGTGAGAAAAGGAACATAGCGGCAAGCATCTCGTTCAACATGCGCCGTGCTCCGTTCTGGTCGCCCACCTTGATGAGGGAGAGTAACATTCTCTCCTTATCAATAGGGTAGGCGGTCTGCCCGCTTTTCTTCTGTTCCTCAATGGCCTCGGCAATTTGACGCTGCTGCACTGATTTCACCCGGTTTTCATCCAGAAGCACGGGCTTCCATCCGCTGACCTGGTAGAATGTGCTCTGGAGAAAGACGGCGGCCTCGCGAATGCGCGCGGCGCTCCACACAGGAAGGCTCTTGAGATAGTTGCCGGCCATTGCGCGCGGCATGCCGCGGTCCACGAGTCCGCGAACCGATTCTTCGTGGTCGGTCTCGATCTCCTCAATAGAAGCGGAATTCGGAGAGCCCTGTGCCGATATCACCGGACTGCTCACTATACCGCCCCTGACGACATTCTCATCAACCATTGCCGCCACCCAACTGAGCACGCGCGGCGCCCAGCAGAAGATGTATGGCTCTCCCCAATGCACCGCCTCCTGAAGACTGTACGCATTCATTTGTGCAGCCGACTTCAGGGAAAAGAGCGTATCGGTCTTCACCTGCGGTTCAGAAAGCTGGCCGTTGACCGAAATTAGGCGAGCGGAGAGTCCGTATTGCCTGCGATATGTCCTGCAGACATCGGTGATTGTGCGTTGTGAGAGTCCAGCCATTCGTATCGTCAGTCAGCATTAACATTATATGGAAATGCCGACAAGTGATTAAATGTTCAATAAATGGTCGTTCTTTATCTCTAAACCAGCAAGAAGATTATATAAACGAACCGTTCTTGTCTATATTTAATTCTGGTTGCTGATAGAGTTGTGCGCAATTATTTCATTGGGGACAGGTCCGCGGGTGCGGGCCGGTCAGAGAGTAGGGTCTGTCGCGGCGGCCGGTTGCCGTCGGGTCGGATGCCCGGTTAAACATGCGGGAGGATGGAACGGATGAGCGTTTTGAACGAGATTTCCGAGAACCTGATGAAGGGCAAGGCGAACGATGTGAAGACTCTTGTGCAGAAGGCGATTGACGAGAAGTTGACGCCGGCCGACATTCTGAACAATGGACTGCTGAAGGGCATGGGCATCATAGGCGAGCGCTTCAAGAAAAACGAGGTATATGTTCCCGAGGTGCTCATTGCCGCGCGCGCCATGAAGGCGGGCATGGAGCTCCTGAAGCCTTTGCTTGTTGAGGCGGGCGTGGAGCCGATTGGAACCGTCGTAATGGGCACGGTGAAGGGCGATCTGCACGATATCGGCAAGAATCTCGTCTGCATGATGCTCGAGGGCGCTGGCTTCAAGGTTGTTGACGCCGGGATTAACGTCGAGCCCGAGAAGATGGTCGAGCTGGCAAAGGAAAACGATGCCACGCTGATCGGCGCCTCCGCGCTGCTCACCACGACCATGACGAGCATGAAGGCTGTGGTTGATGCGCTGAAGGCCGCCGATATGGCCGGCAAGATCAAAGTCATGATCGGCGGCGCGCCTGTCACGCAGGCATTTGCCGATGAGATCGGGGCGGATGGATATGCGCCTGACGCAGCATCCGCGGCCGATCTGGCTAAGAAGCTGGCCGTTGGCTGAGCGGTGTTTGCTGTTTGATTATGGAAAGAACAGCTACTTGGA
>JAGYMT010000263.1 GCA_018400335.1 Kiritimatiellia bacterium
TTCCATGTGTTGCGGCCATTGATGGCCGGTTGAAGGAGATCAGTAGCATCCCATGGAAGATTGGAATGATGGAAGGATGGAAGGATGGAGCAACGAGACAGGGAAAGAAGTCCCTTTCTCACTATTCCACTATTCCCGTCACTATGGGACGACAGTGAAAGGAGATAGATGAAAGCATCGAGACTGTGGTATGACAAACCGGCCCCCGATTTTATGAACGGATTGCCGATAGGGACGGGCCGGCTTGCTGCAATGGTAATGGGCTCGGTTCCCGATGAGCGCGTGGCGCTCAATCATGAATGGCTCTGGCTGGGCGTCCATCGCTGCAGGGACACGGAACCTCGCTCGCATTCTCTTCCGGAAGTGAGAAAATTGCTCATGGCCGGCGAATACGAGAAGGGGACCCTTAGGGGTAATGAGGTTTTTGGCGGCGGCGGAGGCTGTCTGAAAGAAGCCAATCGGGTTGATCCCTACCAACCTGCGGGCGATCTCCTTTTCAGTATCGAGCACGGGGCGCATACCGGGTACAGGCGCCAGCTGGACCTGGAGAGCGGATTGGTTACGGTGGAATACGACGCGGACGGAAAGCATTTCCGCCGGGAGTATCTTGCGCATCTTAAGCACGACCTGATCCTCGTCCGGCTCACGGCTGACAGCGCATTTGATGCCGTGTTCCGGCTCTCGCGCAAGGAGGACTCGCGTTGCCGCCTCAAGACGTGCGCAACCGGCAGCGAGCTGTTCATGGACGGTCAATTTGAGGGAGGTATAGCTTTCCAGGTGCTTGCTCACGTCTTCTCGCCGGACGGCACAATCACGGCTGATGACGGCATCCTGGCGGTGCGCGGCGCCACGGAGGCGATCGTGAGCGTGAATATCGGGACCTCCGCAAAGGGCGGGCTGCCCGCCGGCGAATGCGCCGGTCGCAGCCTGCCGCATTCGGACTGGGACAAGTTGGTTGCTGAACACGTCCAACGCTATTCCGTCATGTACGAGGGAATGAAGCTGGATGTCAAGTGCGGCGGCGATGATGGCGATGTGCCTACCGACGCCCGCCTTCGAGCACTGCGCGATGGCGCGAATGACCCGCTGCTTCCGGTTCTTTATTTCAATTTCGCCCGCTACCTCCTGATATCATCCGCGGCAACCGCGGAACTGCCGCCCAACCTGCAGGGCAAGTGGAACGAGGATCTGAATCCGCCATGGGACAGCGATTATCATCATGATATTAACCTCCAGATGAACTACTGGCTGGCCGAAGCCTGCGGGCTCGGCGCCTTGACGGAGCCGCTCTTCGACCACATGGAGCGTTTCGTGCCGCATGGCCGGAAGGCGGCCATGGATCTTTACGGATGCAAGGGGATCTGGTTCCCTATACAGACCGACCCGTGGGGACTGTGTACGGCGGAATCGTTCGGGTGGGCTGTGTGGATCGGCGCTGCGGCGTGGCTTGCCGAGCATATGTGGTGGCGATATGAATACGGCAGGAACGAAGAATTCCTAAAGGAGAGGGCTTATCCATTTCTCAAGGAAACGGCCGAGTTCTACGAGTCATATCTTGTCGAGGACGGAAGCGGAAAGTTGCAACTGGTTCCGTCCCAGTCGCCGGAGAACAGGTTCGTCGGAGCAGGGGATCTGCCGGTCAGCCTTGGCGTGTCGGCGACCATGGATGTGTCGCTGGCGATGGAGTTGCTGAGCCACGCTATAAGGGCTGCGGAAATTCTGAATGTGGACGAGGAGAAGAGAGAATTGTGGCGCTCCATACTGGGGCGCATGCCGACCTTGAAGGTTGGAAGGCACGGGCAGTTGCAGGAATGGAACGAGGATTTTGAGGAAGCCGAGCCGGGGCATCGGCATTATTCCCATCTCGTCGGTCTGTATCCCGGCGAGATCATCGGCCGGGAGCGCACGCCTGAACTGTGGTCTGCCGCCAGAGTTTCGCTGGAACGGCGTCTCGCCAATAAGGGCGGACACACGGGGTGGAGCAGGGCGTGGACTGCCTGTCTCTTTGCACGGCTTGGAGAAGGCAATCAAGCATGGGAGCATCTGGTTCGGCTCATCGCGGACTTCAGCACCGACAGCCTGCTGGACCTGCACCCGCCGCGTATTTTTCAGATAGACGGCAATTTCGGGGGCGCGGCGGCAGTGCTGGAGATGCTGCTTCAGAGTTATCATGAAGAACTCCACTTCCTGCCTGCTTTGCCTCGCGCGTGGCCGTCCGGTTCCGCAAGGGGACTGCGGGCGAGAGGCGGCTGCACGGTCAACCTTGAATGGGCGGAAGGACGTTTGACGCGGGCGACGCTTCTTTCATCAGCCGAGCGTGAAATCACGGTTATCGCGCCGGAAGAAATGCGCGGCGTTCAGGATGAAGAAGGGCGATCCGCTGTTTGTGTACGCGACGGGCGCAGGATTCGTTTCAAGGTTGAGGCCGGACGCGAATATTTCATTTCCCGCTGAGTTTCGGTGCGGAAAATTACGCGGAGATTACTGCTGTGATGAAGGTTATAAAAGAGGACAGACGGAGCTTTGAGAATGCTCCTGGCGCGCAGGACCGCGGATTCCATTTGTCGGCCTCTGCTCTTGCCGTGGCGTTAATCCTTGCTATAGCCTTGCTTGCCGCAACAAGTCTATCGGTGATGGTGCGGCTTTATGATGAGGCATACAGGGCGTCGGCAACAGTGGCGGCGCTTCAGCATGGCGCGAATATCAGCAGGTACCTTGCAAGCCAGCCGGTCTTGACGGAATCATCCCTCACGCCCTCCGAATTCGATCGTTTTGCCGATGTTCTCGTCTCGCTGAAGCAGGTGGAGGAGAGCCTTGGTTATGTCACCGTCATGGAAGATGATGCCGTGATATATAACAGGCAGTTCGAGGATGCGCGCGCGGCTTACGGGGGGGCGGCCGGCGGGGACCGACTCATTATCGGGCGGAAGAAAATAAATAACGGAACCTCCATTATTCCAATGATAACTTTCACCCGGAGGCTCCGGCTGGACGACGGCCGCGAACGGCGCCTGGAGATGGGGGTTCGCAAGGAAATCCTGGACCGTGAGCATTCCGTCGCCGCTTCCGCCGTTACCACAATGTTCGTTGCCTCGCTTGTTATCATTGGCATGGCATTTGTCGCCTGTCTCCTCATAATAGTGTGGTTGCTGCACAGGGAGGCTAAGTGGCAGCGCCGCCGAAGGCAGAGTGAACACCTCGCTTTTGCCGGCGCAATGGCGGCCAGCGTGATTCACGATTTCCGCAATCCTATGTCCGCTTTGCAGCTCGACGCGCAGATGTTGCAGAAGGAGATCGAAAAGGGATCCGATGGCGATAGGGTTGCGGTGCTTGCGGGGCGAATAAGCAGGACGGTTGCACGCACTGATGACCTGCTTAAAGAGTTCCTGCTCTTGTCCAGGCCCGAGTCGTCCGGTGTCCGGATCTTCGATGTGAATGCGTGTGTGACCGACTGTATTGAGCTGATGAAGCCCAAATTCGATAATGCGGGCATTGAGCTTGATGTCGAACAATGGCAGAGCTCCTTGACGGTTTCCGGATCACCTGTTCAGCTCAAGAGGGCGTTTGTGAACGTTCTGAACAATGCCCTCCATTTTGCGCCGGCCGGCTCATAAAACGTGTGTTGGAGGAATTTTTGAT
>JAGYMT010000264.1 GCA_018400335.1 Kiritimatiellia bacterium
CAGGGGGGAGGGTTGGCGAAGCCATTAGGGTGTTTTGCGTCGTGCAGCCGAGAGGGCGCGTTGCCCAAATCGAAAACGCGCCTTCGGCGAGATTCCTCGCCAGCCAAACTCGGAATGACAATTCCCCGACCGGAAAAAATGATGGCATTCGAGCATTATTTTGACCATCTGAAAATCTCTTTCAGATTCCTTGCCATCCATGAGAATAACCACACACCACTACAGCTTGTGATTACTGTTTAGGACAACCACCATCTATTGATAAAATATCTGAAAATTTTCACTTGACTATATCGTCAGTTCTGACGATAGTCCCGCTCATGAACAGCAAGTCAGAGGTGGTCGGTGCGCAAATGCCTGTTGCGGCATCCGCAAACAACAGGAAAAATCGAAGCGAGAGGCGGACGCTGGCAACGCGCCGGAAGCTGCTCAATGCTGCCCGTTCCGTGTTCGCGGAAAAGGGCATCAATGTGGCGCGCATTGACGATATAACCGAGCGTGCCGATGTGGGAAAAGGAACTTTTTACAATTATTTCCGCACTAAGGAAAACCTTGTTCGCGAGCTCATGGCAAATGTGCTGGCCGATCTCAACATTGCATTAAGGGAGAACTGCAGGGATATAAGCGATCTCAACGATCTGCTTGATTCGCTTATCGCAACACATATCAGGTTCTTTTCGGACCGCTGGGAGGACTTCGTCCTCTTCTACCAGGGACGTACGAACCTGACTTTACAGGAGGGCTATCAAGGCATTGAAACACCGTTCATAGACTACCTTGCGCAGGTGGAGCAGCTCATCGCGGCGGTCATGCACCATGGACTGCCGAAAAATGTGCTCAGAAGAATTGCCTGCGCGGTTGCAGGACTGGTTTCAGGTTACTACTCGTTTGCCGTTATAGCGTCCAAGGATGATGATATTGACGCCGTGTTCAAGTCGCTGAGGGGGGCAATGGTTGCCAGCCTCGTGCGATTCATCAAGGAAGCGGTGTCCTCAGCAGAAAAGGAGAAGAATGAGAGGAGTATGTGAAGTTGCGATCCCGGGTAATTTGAGACAGAGCCCCGAAGGCGCCATTAACCCCGTGGTTCAGGAGGATTCGGAGGAGGAAAAGTTATCGCGCGTGATGCAGGAAGCCGTTGATAAGTCGGCATGGGGAGTGGCTGCCTCGATTGATATCTACGATTGCGATCCCGCCACGATTCGCAGCTCATCAAAAATCCGCAAATTCGTGGTCGAGCTGTGTGAACTGATTGAGATGAAGCGCTTCAGAAACACGACGGTGGTTAATTTCGGAGAAGATGAGCGCGTCGCCGGCTTCTCGATGATGCAGTTGATCGAAACGTCCCTGATATCGGCGCATTTCGCCAACAAGACAAACGCAACGTACCTCGACGTGTTCAGCTGCAAGCCATACGACCCCCGCGTCGTGAGGGATTTCGCCATGAAATTCTTCGGCGGCTCCCGCTGCGTCGTGAACGTAAAACTGAGGCTCTAGCATCGTGACGAGATTCCGCGTCGCATCCGACATCGAGGAATGCCGCGCCCTGTGGCTCAAATTCTCGCCCCGCGAACTGGTCTCCGACCTATGGGAGGTGCGCGATTGCTTCCACCGGCATTTCAACAACAGGCCCCACTTCATCGTCGCCGAGGACGAGGGTGGGGCTGTCGGGCTCCTGCCCCTCAGTTGGATAGAGGAGTCCGGATGCCACGGCTATTTTCCCGGCGAGACATGGCACGGAAAGACGTGGCTCGAACAGAACAGGGTTTTTGCGGACGACGCGATCCTGCCCGGACTTCTCGCCCAAATCCCGCCGGCCCGGCACGTGCGCTACATGCTGTCCCGCCCCTGCCCGGAAACGGCGAGGCAGATTCACGACGAAACGGGTTATCTCTTTCTCCCCCCCCAATATGATTACGACATGGAGAATTATTACCGCGAGTTTTCGCGCAAGTCCGTGAAACGCATGGAGCGGGAAATGGGCGAACTTGAGGCGCGCGGCGTGAGCTATCGCCACGATAACCCGGAAGACTTTGAGCTCATAGTGGATCTCAACATCGGCAGGTTCGGTCAGGATTCCTATTTCCACGACAACCGCTTCGCCGATAGTTTCCGCGCCCTGATGGACTTTCTGGCAGCCGGCGGGATGATGCGCATAACGACGGTGCTGATAGAAGGAACGCCCGCCGCCGTTGACCTCGGTTGCGTCTACCGCGGCAACTACACGATGCTCGCAGGCGGTACGCACGCCGGCTATCCGGGAGTGGCCAAGCTGATCAACCTGCATCACATGAAATATGCCTGCGAACAGAAGTTACTGTCGGTTGATTTTCTTTGCGGCGATTTCTCATGGAAAAAGCTGTTTCACCTTGCGGAGCGTCCGCTCTACATGATCTCGGACAGGCCGGGTCTTGCCCCCGCTCCGCCGTGTTCCTCTCCCGTAGCGAAATCGGCGACGATTCCGACCGGCGCGCGCGGAACCACGCCGCTACGCCTTCCGCAGAAGTAGCGGAATCGGTGACGATTCCGACCGGCGCGCGCGGGACACCAAGGTGCCGCGGGAGAACAAAAAAGTTTGCCCGTGCGCTCCGCGCGCCGGCAGGCAGTTGGATAGGAATGACAGGATGAATATCTTGGAAATTAACATATTGTTTTTATTTTTTTGATAAGCGCCTATGCGTACTCACAAGTCTAACGTAGTGCCTCCTGTCCTCGTTGTCGGAACAACGGCCGACTATATTGATCTCATCACCCGGCGTCACCCCGGGCGCGTCATCTTCCTGACCGATGCCGCGGAGCGCGCCGCCGCCAGTGAGCCGGCGCCGCCCGCCCCCGACGAGCTGGTCTGCGACCTCTCCAATACCGACGAGACGTTCTCCATGCTGCGCGCTCACTTGAAGAAATGGAATCTTCATCCCGGCGGAATCACGTGTTTCGACTGCGAGTCCATGCTGCTCGCAGCCCGCATCGCCGGGGAGCTGTCACTGCCGTACCCGTCGCCCGACGCGGTCGCGGCATGCAGAAGCAAGTTCACCTGCAAGCAGCTTTGGCGGAAGTCCGGGCTGCCGTGCCCGGAGACGGCCATCGTCAACACCGCCGAGGAAGCCGCCGCATTCCTCGCCCGGGTGGCGTGCCCGGCGGTTCTCAAGCCGGTTGCAGGAAGCGGAAGCCAGTACGTGTTCCTGTGTTCCTGCGCAGATGACTGCACGGCTGCATTCCGCGTAATGGAGTCGCGCATGCCAGCCCTCCGAACCGATCGCTCCAAGCCCCTCTACTCCCGCGAAATACCGGGCGGAGACGGGAATTACGTGATGGAGGAGTTCGTTGAAGGAGCTGAGTATAGCTGCGACTTCGTGATTGACGGGGATCGGCTGGAAGTGATCCGCATCGCCGGAAAGATCCCCGCCGCGGGCCGGACTTTCGGAATCACGCTCGCCTACGTGCTTCCGTCCGTCCTGCCGCCGGCAATCGCCCCTGCCCTCTTTAAGGATCAGATGCTGCAAGCGGCCCGCGCGCTCGGGCTCGACCGCGCGATCTGCATGCTCGATTTCATCGTTCGCGGCAATGAAGCGCTCATGCTGGAAATGACACCCAGGCCGGGCGGCGATTGCCTTCCACCACTCATCCTTCGCAGTTCC
>JAGYMT010000265.1 GCA_018400335.1 Kiritimatiellia bacterium
CATGCCACAGCAGTTTCTGGCCGAAAATGGGGTTCGCGGACATGGTCAACGTATAGTTCGGCTCGTCCATGAACACGGTCTTCACCCGGTCGTCGGCTTCGACGGCCCCCTGGATATGCGCTTCAATGGACGCAAAATCGGCCATAGCTTGCGCCGCGGCGTGCATGTACTGGCCGTCCACGTGAAGGCCCGAGAAGAAATGAAAGGCGCGCGCGCCCGCCGTCGCCGCCAGCAGGATATCCATGCGCATCTGCCAGTCGCGCATGTACACCGGGCCGTAGCGATATAACTCGATCAAGGTGCCGGCTCCCCAGATGCCGATCAGGTGTATTCCCACATCTTTGCCCACGGCAAACCGGCGGGCCCGGGTCACGATGGCCGGGATGGAAGGCAAGCCGCCGGGATTGTCGTAGTGATAGACCGAAACGGCGATCTCGCTAACGGTGTCCACGAGATCGCGCAGCCGGAAACGGCCGGCGTCCGGGTTCCACCAGTAGCAGGGCATGTCCGAGGCCGACGCCAGCGACAGGTACGGCATGTCCGGCTTGACCTTGCGCATCTCGCGTTGAATCCGACCGACGATCCGCGCGTTGAGCCACCGCCAGTAATCCCTCCACTCGGGAAACGGCTTGTAGTTGCCGGTCTCCGGATCGGTGGCCAGTGCGACCAGCTCTTCCTTGGTGTGATTCCTGAAACGAGGAGCAAAGGCCTTGAATTCGGCAATCGAGCGATCGCTCCAGGAGTCGGCGCCGATTTCATAATCGCAACACACCCCGTCGATCCCCTCGGCTTGGGCGGCGGCGATGCCGCGCTGAAACGTGGGGTGCGAAACCGCCTCGGGATCGTAGATCAAATGAATGGGATCCGCGCGACCGGGGTTCTCTTTCCCATCCCAACCGACGGAAGGATGCTTGCTGCTGGGATGGTGCGGGCCAAACCGGCTGTAGTATTTGATCCCATACCGGCGCAGGTACTCGGCATCCGTCGAGCTGGTCGTCCCGAAGATCATGCCGAACCCGTGATCCTTGAGCATGCGCCCGTAGTCCTTGGCCAGAATCTCGTTTTCGGGTTTGCCCCCGCCCCATATCCCCAAAAAGAAATTTTCGGGCTTCGGCTGCTTTCCCGCATCCCCGGGCCAGGAATGAACCCGAAAAGCGCGCTCGGGGTGCAACGTCTCTTCGTGCTTGAATCTCATGTAGATCGGGGGAAGGTCGCCTTCCGTGTCCGCCCGCAAGGCCAGGAGGGGATAACCGGAGAAAGCGATGCGCCGGCCGGGCGTGCCGCCGAGCGTCAACGCGATTGATAGGCGTTCGTACGGTTTGCCGTCCCGCGTGATCGACTCACGGGCGGCCAGCGTCCCTCGCACGACCTCCGCCGCGATTCCCTTGGGAATCTCGATCAGCATGTCGGCCTTCTTCCCATTCCATAAGTCATCAACCATCCACGTGAAGTGATGCTGCATGTAGTAGCCGCGGGCCAGGTGCAGGACGTTATCCTTGAGCACGGCAGGAAAGGCGATCGGCTCGATCTTTCCCTCGAGATAATGCCGACCCAGGAAATCCTCGCCCGGAATCACCCGCGCCTTGATCTCGCCGGGAAGCTCCAACACGGCTTCATGCACATACATCCACCGGAAATCGATATGCGCCCGACCCTCCACCCTATTCTCTATCCTGAGCACGTTGCGCCCTTTAAGCAAGGCGGCGGCCGGGACCGTAAAGACCATTTCCGACCATTCCCGGGAGAGGTATTCATGAGGGTTATTCTTGAAGGTCGTGGCGCCGTCGTGCAGCACGGTATCGTTGAGGGTGACGCGGATCGGCGTGTTCGGTTCCCCGGGATCGTCAAGGCCGGTCAATCTCAGCTTGGCGGCGGCCGCGGGCATTTCGTCGAGCTCGAAACGCGCCTCCGTCGTATCGCCTTCGACATGACGCGGGAACACCGCGACCTTTCGGGCCGCCTTGTACGAATAGCCGTCACCGTATTTGGCATCGTCATAATTGTAAAACGTGACATGCCGGCCCCCCACGAAGTCGCTGGAGGGTAGGGTGACAAGGGTTGTGGCGCCCCTGGCGATCCCGAGGAAGCCTAGCACAACGGCCATCCACAAGACAGGGCGGACAAACCGTGCCTGGCTGGCGACAGCGTAGAAACAAGGGTTTCCACAAGACCGTGTTCTAAAGTGCTTGACTCTCCCGGCGGTGAATATACTCATTCTCGATCTCCTTTCTGTGTGACGCATCCTCCTTACGCTGTCAATGCTCGCAACCCCATGAGTGCTGCTTGAGTCCGGTTTTCTTTTCATGGCAAACTTCCCATGTTTGTGTTTTTTCTGCGTGGATGCACAAAATCGTGCAAATCGTCTTCCGCTTGTATCGCGGGTTGCAGCAGAATTTGCCTGGGTGATGCCCGGCGCTTGCTCTTCAGGTCCTCCATCAGCGCCTTGACGCCCTCGTAGGCGACCCGGTCGAGGTCGGACTCGCCGTAGATCGCGGGAACGGGAAGCCGGTAGTAGTCGAAGGGACGACCGGCGGCCAGGAGAACACGCGGTTTTCCCAGTCCGTCACCATCGCCACGGGCAATCAACAAGCAGGCGATTTCCAGCGCGTTGCGGTAGTCCAGACAGACCATCGCGTCGAACGGCATGTGCGCTTGGGCAAATACCGGCTTCAGGATGCCGAATGCCCCCGAGAACGAACCCGTCCCCGTGTGGATGAGGGCGTTCCGCACCGGCAGGCCGTGCTCGCGAAGCGCTTCCTTGAAGACCGCCAGGCTATGCCGGGCATGGTAATTCTTCGGGTCTTCCGTGAAGTAGGCGATCCGGCGCCGGCCACGCCGGAGTAGTTCGCCAACCATGTCGTGCATGCGTCGTTCGGTATCGAGCCGCACGTTGATTGCGCGGCCAGTGATCGCGGACGGATAGGCGCCCAGCACGACATACGGGATGCCTAGTTTGTCGAGCAGGCATATAACCAACTCCGTGATCATGCCCGTGACCAGTATGCCATCGACACGCTCGTCCCGCAACACGGGCGGCAGATCGACCACACGCGCCTCATCGCCGCGCAGCCGGTCCAAAATCAAATGCAAACGGAATTCCTCTACCGCGCGCGAAACGCCGTCCAATGCACGAGCATAGGCGGGATCACCGAAGGCATTATGCACCAACACGAAAGCGATATTGCGCGTCAGACCGTTCCGCCCCCGGCGCGCCAGATCCTGAATGCTGCTGTTGAGCCTGTAGCCCAATTCGTCGGCCACCGCCAAAACCCTTTCCCTCTTTGCTTCGGAAACCACCATCTTCCCGTTCAGCACATTCGATACCGTAGCGGTCGAAACGCCGGCCGTTTCAGAAATCATCTGAATATTTACCGTTTTCGGATTCGCTTTCATACCCCCCGCCAACAAACGCCCGCTTCACAAAAGAAACAGGAATATCCTAGATTATTTAATAACTTAAATCAACAATAAAATAGATAAAAAAAATTTACCTATAAGGAGGCTCTCGCAAAACCACGCACCCAACATTCTTTTCTCGATGGTAACTACTCTTCTGTG
>JAGYMT010000266.1 GCA_018400335.1 Kiritimatiellia bacterium
AAACCCAGAAGGGCCATCATGACAATGGGCGGAACCGACGAGCGTGTTCGGTTGGGCGCGATAATGGCGCTGGGCGACCTGGGCGATAAGGCATATATCAGGACCCTTGCCGGGGCGACCCGCGAATTCGCGGGCAAGCGGCAGACACCGCCGGATATTACGGAAACGGCGGATGCTAATGAATCGGCCTATCAGGAATCGCTTATTGCCCGCGTCAAGCTCGGCGACAAATCCGCCGTGGCCCCGTTGCTTGCGACTGCCCTGAAGAACGAGGACTCGGCGGAGGATTACAAGAACGCGAGGGATCATCTGATGCGCGCGCATTCCAAGGATAAATACATGCATCGTCTCATCGGGCATTGCGCCGCTGCGCTGCCAATCTACGCGGAGCGACAGGCTGCCATTCGCCGGGTGCTGATGTCCGCCCCTTATGAGCTTGCCCCGGAGATTGTAGAGTTCCTCGTGGCCAATAATGACCTGCGCCTCTCAAGCTTTGCGCTCGCCGCGCTCACTCCGTCCGCCGCACGTGTCCCGGACCGCAAGACGGCGGAGGCTCTTCTGCCGCTTGTCGAAAAAGGAAAGCGCCCGGATCAGCGGCTGCTGGCTTTTCGCCTGATAGCGGATTTGAAGGATAAGGAATTGACGCAGCAGTTGGGGAGCATTATGGTTTGGTATCGGATGGGGACGCGGCCGATGCGGCCTTCGCGCTGAATCGCGTTACGGAGCTCTCCCCATCGGTGCGTGAGAAGGTTCTCAGCGCGGCAGCCGCGCACTCAAACGCCGATATCCGGAGGTTGGCCGGACTGTTTAAGGTTTCCGGGGAATAGTGCTTCAAGAAGCGAGAGAAGAAATAGGTTGTCTGGTAACAACTCAGACGAGGAGTCGGGCGATGAGTAAGAGCAAGCATCCGCAGGTTGCGCAGGTGGACGCTGACAAGCCCAATCTCCATCTGCGAAAATCTGCGAAATCTGCGGACAAGCCATCTGTGAATAGCGATCTCTTTGATCGCGTAGCGTCCATTATCGAACATGCGCGCGGCAATGTCGTCCGGGCGGTCAACACAAACATGGTTCTGGCCTACTGGCTGATAGGGAGGGAGATCGTTCAGGTCCTCCAGGGTGGCGAGGAGCGGGCCGAATACGGCAAAAAGCTCATCGAGGACCTTTCTACGCGTTTGACCGAGCGGTATGGGCAGGGATTCTCGGAGCAAAGTTTGCAAAACTTCAGGAGGTTCTATATTGCTTATTGGGAGCGAGTTGCATTTCCCTCCCCAACGGGGAGGAAATCTTCACTGGAATCTATTCACGACACGTTGGGTAAAGAATCTTACCGTGATACAATTTCCTCCCCAGCGGGTGCGGAATTGGCTCCAACATCAAAAAGCTACCCATTGGGTAGCGAATTGCCCCATGGCTTATCCCCGCAACTTTCCTGGTCGCATTACCGCGCCCTGATGCGGGTGGAAAACCGGGAAGCGCGGGATTTCTATGAGCTCGAAGCGATCGCGGGCGGGTGGGACAAACGGAAAAGAACGAGACCGTTGCTCGCTATTCGGTGTTGAACGACCGTAGCCAGATATTTGCCTCCAAATACATGCTGTGTCTGCCGACGGAAGAACAGCTCCGGCTTGAGATCGAAAAAGAGAGGCGGCTGATCGAAGCCGCTTCGGAAAAGGGCGACTAAACGGTCGCAACGGATGCGGACAAACCGTGTTTGGCTTAAGTCGTTCGTTAAGAAGATGAGAAAGAGGTCAATCATAATAGGAGGAGAACAAATCATGTCTATTCAACAAGTATTCGGCTGTGTTGTATTATCGTTTGTTTTCGACGCCGCTGTTTCCCACGCGTGCACGACCACGATCATTACGCCCGGAGCCTCGGAGAGCGGCGCGATGTTCGTTACCCATTCCGATGACGGGCACCTGTCCGACGCTCGCCTCATGTACGTTCCGCCGGCTGACCATAAACCGGGCTCACGGCGGCCAGTCCATTTCGACATGGTGTCAATGGGTGTGCTTCAGCAATATGCCAGTTTCCAGTACCGCCGGTATGCCGGCAGTGACCGCGGGCCGGATTATGAGACGGAGGACGGTCCGAAAACTGAGCCGATCGGATATATTCCCCAGATTGAACACACCTACGGCTACTTCGACGGGAATTACGGAATCATGAACGAGCACCAGCTCATGTTCGGTGAGTGCACCGACGGGTCGAAGACCGATAATGCCCAACCCGGCCCGAACCGGCTCTTCTACAGCGCCGAGCTTGCGCGCGTGGCGCTGGAGCGCTGTACGAAAGCTGAAGATGCCGTACGCCTGATCGGACAACTTATTGATACCTACGGGTTCTACGGAACGGGCGAAACCCTTCCGGTGGCCGATCCCGAGGAGGCATGGGTGATCGAGATGGCGCCCGGCACGGATACGGTGCCGGGATTCTGGGCCGCACAGAAGGTGCCGGACGGCGAGGTCTTCGTCGCCGCCAATGAATTCCGCATACGAGAGCTCGATCCGGCAAACCCGGACCAGATGTTCAGCACGAACCTGCACGCGGCCGCCAAGGCGCTGGGTTGGTGGAAGCCGGAGGACGGCAAGCTGGACTGGCTCAGAACCGTGAGCCTCGGCGAGTATAATCACCCTTATTATTCTCTGCGCCGCGTGTGGAGGTTGATGGATAAACTCGCGCCTTCGAAAAAATTCAGTCCATGGGTGGAGGACGGCTTCACGCGCGCTTATCCGTTCAGCATTAAGCCGGATAAGAAGCTCGCGCGCGAGGACGTGATGAGCCTGCACAGGGATCACTACGAGGGCACGGAGTTCGATCTCACCAAGGGCGTGGCGGCCGGACCCTACGGCTGTCCCTACCGTATACTCGGGGACTACGATGCGGGCGGGGACGTGGCTAAGCCGGACGCCAAACGCGAAGGCGCATGGGAGCGCCCTCTCTCGGTCTACTACTGTACCTATTTCTTCGTGTGCGAAGGCCGGAAGAGCCTCCCGGACCCGATCGGCGGCATCCTGTGGTTCGGACCGGGTAAGCCGGCTGAAACCTGTCTTAACCCGTTTTATGCCGGCATTACAAGGGTGGCGGATGGTTACAGGACCGGCGATCCGCGCGTGTTCGATCGCAACAACGCCTTCTGGGTGTTCAATTTCGTGGAGAACTGGGCGGCCATTAATTACAGGGCTATTCATGCGGAAATTGTGGCTAAGCGCGAGACCCTGGAGCGTGAGTCTTTTCAGGCCGTCGCCGAGGCTGACAAGAAGGCTATGGAGCTGTACAAGGAAAGCCCGGATAAGGCGCGTGAATGGCTCACCGAGTTCTGCCTGAACGTGGCCGACCACACTGTCAGCGACTGGCGCGAGCTGGGAAGCCGCCTGGTCGTCGAATTCTCTGACGGCGGGATTAACCAGCCCGGAAAGCTCAACCAAAAGGTGGGTTATCCCCGCGAATGGCTGAACACGACAAGCTGGCCGAATGGCCCGGTTAAATACGATAAGCCGGAGTAAGCCTAGCCAGCTTCGCTGAAAGTGTTCTGTGTTC
>JAGYMT010000267.1 GCA_018400335.1 Kiritimatiellia bacterium
TCCGGAGCCCTTAAAAGGGCTCACGACAAACCATTTACAACCTTTTCGGCCAGGCTGCTAGCGCAACTTGTGTTTCATGCCCACCGTGCTCTGTGCCGGTGGAGATGCTGCGTAGTTCACTGAGGACTTACTTTCTCGCATCGTGGAGTCATTCTTCTCCTTTAAAGAACAAAACGCCAAGGGCGTCAAGGTCGTCCACGCCGCGAGTGGCGCCCGTTGCAGACCAGATGGATCGCTCGAGCCGGTCATCAGCGGCGAGGTGGGCGCGGGCAACATTGATCCTCCAGAACTCCTCCGACTCGGGCGCTTCGACGCCGATCGTGTCGAAGGGGATTGTGAGCAAGGCAACCCATTGGTCGAGCGTCGGCGTCAATCGCGTGACGTATTCCCAATCGCCCGTCCACGACGGATCTTCCCGCCCGTACCGCAGATGCATAAAGTCCTCGATCAGCCCACTCGCGGCATCATATCTCGCCCCACTCGCCGGTCCAACCCGGAACCGGTAGTAGATGTCTTCTCCGGGCTGTGGAGCGAGGAAGAAATCCACGGATTCGCTCCGAGTGAGGTCATCGTCCCGAACGCGATCCGCCTCACGCATCTGACCGGCGGGCAGCTCGCTCACCACGCGGAGATAGAGGTTATGACGGTCATACAGGGCCTGCACTCTGCTCTCCTTGCCGGCCTCTTCGGCAGGGGGCATCGCGAGAAGAGGTTCAGCAGGCACATCATCCCACAACGCCGCGTCAAGCGTGACCGCGGCCTGAGCCTGCCGTGCGGCCATGCGCTTCGCGCCGGGAGGAGGTGCGGCGCGCACGGCGTCGGTGTCCCAGTTGAGTGCCGTGTCCCGGAAGGACTCCTGGTAGCGGTTGTAGGCCAGGCGGAGGTGGTTGGCGTTATGTCCTCCCGGCGGGAACAATATGGTGTTCCATGCTGAATGGGGCTTTTGGGCTCTCCCACGTTCGTCGTAGTACCCTTCGATCTTGGCGTTACGCGCGTCAATCGCGTCGAGCAGAAGGTTGCGCAGGGAAAGGTTCTCCGGGGCAAGCTGGTGCGCATGGTACAGATGGATGACCCGGGCCACGCCGCCAATCCAATCGAACTCTCGGCGAACGAGCGCGAGTCGCGCCTCCACCTTCTCGCTGTCGGCGAGCCTTTCCGCATGGCTCAGCTCGTTCTCCAGTGTCTCGAGCAGGCTGGGCGTGTAGAGGAAACCCAGCATCTGAAACGGATCGGTGACGTGCTTGCTTCCACGTCCGCGAAGAGGACGGTATGTCCAGGCCGGGCGGCGAGTACCCAGGTGCTGCGCGTACAACTCGATCCCGTGGTACAGCCGGCCGTAGAAGCGCGCCATAGGGATGGCTGCGCTGCCGAACGCCGCCTCGACAAACTCCTCCACCAGGTCCGCCGCCTGGTTGTTGTCGGGATCGTCCCACATCCGGTTCATGACATAGGCCACCGGCCCCTCCAGTCCAAAAAGATGCGGGCCGCCACCGTCGCGGTAAATTCCGCGGATATTATGGCGGCGGAACCGGCGTACCTGCTCCTCAACGAACAGTGGACTGGTCATGGGGACATAGCGCGAGCACTGGTTAGGCGTCCAGTTGTAAATGTACGAAGTAATGCCTTTGGGGATCGTCACGTCTTCCCACCTGGCCAGGTCGCTCTCGTTGGTACCGCACATCTGCAGCATCGTGTTGGGCGGGAAGGCATTGAAGCTCTGCGGCGCACGGCGCTCGGTGACCGTGTAGGCCACCAGCACGACGGTCTTGTCCGGGTGGGACTCGTACAGGCGCTCGGCCATGTTCCTGTTGAATATCCACAGCTTCTCGGTCCAGTCGTCGCCGGTGCCGTAGAGGTTGTAGCACTCCTCGCACTGGCAGGCGCGGAAGCCGTCGGAATGGCCGAGATAGACCTTGTCGTAGCCGCGATCGAACGCCGACGCGAGGTACTCGTAGTTCCGTTCCTGAAAGCCGGGATTGGAGATGCAGTACTGGACGCCGCGGACGCGCTGCCCACCGAGCAGGGCAAAATACTCCGGGTGGCTGTCGTAGTACTCGTCTGGCGGAACGGCGTTCTGATGGGAATGCGCGGTCCAGAGGGTATTGAACAGGGGGAACTGGTTGCCGGCGATATGGTAATGTGAATTTCGGGAGCGCCAGATATTGTACTCGAGGTGAATATCCTTCACGATGTCCAAATCCGCGGGCACGGCGATCCTTCGCGTGGGGAGGAACTCCAGTCCGACGGAGTCGACGAGGTCGAATTCGCGCCCATCGGGCCAGCCCACCAGATAATTGCGCAGGTCGGGGTAAAGGAACCGCACGCCCGCGTACTTGCGCACGAAATCCGCCGCCGCCTTGGCGGTGCCCATGCGGGGCAGGTTGCGGCGGTCGATCGCCCGGAACTCCTCGCCCTCGATAGTGCTCGGCAGATCGTTGCCCGCGATGATGACATCGCGGCCGACGGCCTTGTGGATGTAATCGTATCCCTCCAGTTCAGAGAGGTCAACGTCCGTGCGCCGGGCCCGTTTGGTCGCGCCCAGGTAGATGCCGGGGCGGTCAGATTCGGCGTCGTGCTCGCTGACAACGGGCAATTCGGCGCCGTTGGCCTCGAACACCGCCTGCACAAGGCGCGCGACCTCGGCGAGGTTCTCACCGATCTCATCCGCTGGGAACGTTGCCGGCAGAACGATCTGGTACTCGGAGCGGCCGCCCTCGGCAAGCACGATATCCCCGGCCCGTGCTGGTTGTGCATGGAGTGCGAAGGCCAGCAGGAACGATAAAAAACATGAACCGGTATAAAGAGCTTTCTTCACCAGATGATTCTTCATTTTTCCCTCCTTATTGTCGCTTTTACAGGTATTTGATCGGTCAATGGCCCGGGGGTTGCGGATAGCCCCAACCGTCTGTACGCCATTGCGTGTACCAGGGCGCGCTTGCATAATGGCTGTTATTAGAAATAGAGTTCCACCACCCACCAAACATTCCCCCAAAAGTGAATCTTCTAGGCGATTGGGGATGCCATCCAAGTTCCTCCGGATCCGGCGGCATTTCATCTCCCGTTTCACACCATTACCAACCAATATATTCATCAGGCCCATAGAGAGCCTGGCCAGCGTGCGCGCGCCCATCCAAATAAGCCCGAGGCATTGCCCCGTCGTAATTCACCAATGCATAGCCGGCCCAATGTTGACGTGCGGCGGCAGCCAAAAATTTACCATGGCACTGGCCATACCCGGGTCTCCATCCCTCGGCGAGGAGAAGGGAGCCATGTTCCGGAGGTGCATTTCCTTCGCCCAGCCGCCGGGGAATGCCGTCTTCACTGCCACCTGTACCGTCCTGCCAATTACGGTAATCGGCCTCACCAGAACACACCGCCCCGGCACTTGCACCATAATGCGGGCTTCTGTAACCACCCAACCCGTCAACAGGAACATCGTACCCCGCATTTTCCCAGAATTCGAATCTCCATGGGAGCGGGCGGCCGGGGGCCCAATAAATCGACCAGTGAACCCCGTTACCTCATCACCACCGTGC
>JAGYMT010000268.1 GCA_018400335.1 Kiritimatiellia bacterium
AATGCCAGCAATGGCGGCGGACTGGCACGTTTCGAGATTGCGCGCAACGCTCTGATTAACGGCACGATCAACGTCCGCGGGTCGGATGTGAGCTACGATCACGACGGCGGCGGGTCGGGCGGCGGCATTTGGCTTATTTGTCGGAGCATAAGCGGCTCGGGTTCGCTGGTGGCCGACGGCGGCGGCATGACCGGCGTGAACGGAGGGAACGGAGGCGGAGGACGAATTGTGGTGCAATATGGTTTGGGCCGAAACACGTTCACCGGCGCCGCCTCGGCAGCTCCACGATATATCATTGAGCCGGGTTACCCGCCAGGCGCTGAAGAAGGCACGATCGAATGGATCGGCGTGCGCATCCCAACAGGGTTGCGGATAATCTGTCGCTGATGGTTTTTGAATTATCAAATGCTTGTAGGAGGCAAGGGCATGATCAACAAGCTGGTGAACTGCAAAACATTTGCTGCTGTTTTACTGGCGCTGGCGCTTTGTGTCGCTTACGGCAAAGCGGATACCACGACCTGGATTGCGTCGGACGGTGAAAATTGGAGCGATGGAGCCAACTGGGACAACGGTGTGCCGGACGCCGCAAAGACAGCGGTTTTCAACGGCGGATCGGCTGCCGTCACGATTGACGTGCATGCCGCGACAGGCAGTCTTGTTATAACCAATTGCACACGCGCCTTCACCTTTAAAAGAGCTGTTGATGCAAGCTTGACCGTTGATGGAGATTTTTACCTTGGCACGGGCGCAACGATGCTGATGACTTATGTTTCCACGAACGGCTACGGAACAGGCAGGGTTGTTACAGTAAGCGGCAATGCCACAATCAAGGGAATTATTGACGCCAACGAACAGGGCTTTCCGGCGGCGAAAGGGCCGGGCTATCAAGACACAGCTTCTTTGCCGACACATGGCGGAATGGGTGGCAACAACAAGATCGCTCCTTACGGTTCCGCCACTAATCCGACGAGTCTCGGTTCCGGCGGACAGGATGCGGCAGGCGGAGGCGCGATCAGGCTGAATGTCGGCGGCACGCTGAACGTCACCGGCGAGATTCGCGCCAATCCGAAAAAGTGGGTAGCAGGTATGTGGTCAAGCGGAGCCGGTGGCAGCATCTGGCTGACGGCTCAGTCTCTCACGGGCAACGGAAAGATTCTGGCCGAGGGTTATGTTTATGCCAATTATGCAAGCGGAGGGGGACGGATCGCGCTGGATTGCGACACCAGCGCGTTCACCGGCACCGTGAGCGTCAAGAGTTACCATTCAGCCGCCTATACCTATGAGGGTCAGCCTGGCACGTTATGCGCTCCGGCGGAGTTCATTGCACCCACGGGCAGCGCGGATAATGTTGAAAATGTTCTTATCACAAGGGGGTGTCAGTTCTACCCCACGGACACGAATACTGTTTATTACTGGAATCTTACGGTTCAAACCGAATGGTTCGAGCTGCATCAATGCGCGCTGCATCTGGGCGACATAACAGTCACCAACGGAGCTGTCGTGCGCTTTAATCGACCTGCCGCCGGTTTCACTCATTACCTTATGCATGAGGTTGACAACATAGGGGCATTCGATCTTCAGGCGCTGACAGTCTCGAACAGCATGACAGTTGTCGGGAATGTTTCGCGACTGGTTCTGCCCGCCGAAGGAAGCTATGATTTGGCCGGCAATCTGCTGATCGGATCGGGCGCCACAATTGACGTGGCGGGCAATACCAGCGCCGTGAATTCAGAATCGGGTGGAACGACAAACAAGAAGCATGGTTGCGGCGCCACGATCAGGGTCGGAGGCGGCGCCGTGATCCAGGGGACGCTGACCGCGTGGCGGCGGGGTTTTCGGGCGGCGGAAGGGCCGGGCTATGCCGGAAGCAACCCCGGGGGCACGTATGGGGGGCAAGGAGGACGTAGCACCGCGACAGTCTACGGAGCGATGTCGAGTCCAACAGCCCTCGGTTCGGGCGGAGTTGATGCCAATAGCGGCGGCGCGATCAGGCTGGTCGTGTCCGGCGCATTGGACTTGTCCGGCGGCGTCATAAGCGCGGATGGCGCCAGCGCCTACTGGAGCGGGGGATCCGGCGGGAGCCTTTGGCTGAGGGCGCAATCCCTGACGGGCAATGGAACAATCACCGCGGACGGCGGACGGCTTGATTGGGTTTCGGGACTGCCCGGCGGCGGAGGAAGAATCTCGATCGAGTATAACGAGAACACCTTTACCGGAACGGTGAGAGTGAGGAGCAATCCTTCCGCCACTCAGCCGGGGCGATATGGCACTATCACCACTCTTGAGTTGCCGGCCTTTGGGGGAATCGAAAGCGCCTACACCGTTAATGGCCACAATAACGGCGTTCGAATCAGCCGCATCAAGGAAACCGCTCAACGCAAGGAATTGAGGTGGATTGAATCCTGCGAGGAATTGACAACGTCCGCGCAATTGAACAACACGGTCACCTACACTGTCAGCGGACTCATGGCTAACATGGAATACTTTGTGAAGGTTGATGATGCGCTGGTGTTCACGGGCGATAGCGACGGAAACGGGGTTCTGGCGGGTGTGCAGGTGAGTCTGACCGGCGGCCCGCGCTCTGTTCACGTGATTCCGAACTTGCCGCGCGGCGCCGTGATACGATGCTATTGAAAGGAGAGATTCAATGGAACACTGGACGGTCTATAATCGAACCCATTATGAAGCCATGCCATGGCCGTTTGCGAACGGTTGGAAGGAGTTTGTCGCGTCTCAACCGCCGCTAAAATACGCATGTTCCGATTTTGGCCGGGTATCTCCCTGCGACGGCTTTGGAGAGATGGCCGCCGTGCCCGCGTTCCTGCCGCGCGAACGCCCAGACGGTCGCTACGCAATGGCCGTTTATCATGACGCCGAATGGCTGTATGCCGCGCTGGAGGTCGTCAGCGGCCGCTCCGTTCCCGGGCTTGAATTGGAGAACGGCATCGGCGCCGTGTTGAAGCTGCTCACGGCGGACCGAATGTATTTCTACCATTTTGGACTTGACGAACAGGGCCGTTCGCTTGCCGGCCAAGCCCCTGATTTCCACGGCAGCCGTCTGGTCCAACGCGATCCGCCCGACTTTCGCTGGGAATCCTCGGTGGCGAAGCTCTCGCACGGCGGATTGCGCTGTTGCTGGCGCATTGCCCGCGCTTCCATACCGCTCGCTTTCGCCGGCGACCGACTGTCCCTGTCGCTCGGCATCAAGGACAACCGCGCCATCGAGACCGCGGCTTGGGGCTCAAACTGGTGGTGGAGTCCGCGCATGGACGAGATGGGCGTCGTGCGCTTGGTGACGGAACGTCGGACGCCCCCCTGGCCGGAGCCGCGCCGCGTGGATATGGAATACGATCCGGCGTCCGAGACCGGGCATTTTCGCGTTTATTGGGACGGTCCCTACCGCAAGGGAGAGACAATCGTGCCGGAGAATCCCCTGCTTGGCTCTGGTCCTCCGCCGTGCTGGTCGGAAATGCGAGTCAACGGCCATGCCCAATTGTTGCCGCTTGCGGAAGAAACGATTAGCGGCGCATTCACG
>JAGYMT010000269.1 GCA_018400335.1 Kiritimatiellia bacterium
GCTTTGGGCTTCGGTCCGGAGGACTGGCTGCACGGGCGCTTCCTGGCGGCGGCGCGGTTTACGGAGAGAGAGACAACGCTATGACAAATACCCCGATCAAAGTCGTCATCGCAGGCCTTGGCCGCGCCGGCTGGGATATTCATTGGCGTCAGCTTCTCAAGGGGCATCCGGCCTATCGCGTGGTCGGCGCCGTTGAGCCCGTGGCGGCGCGGCTGGCGGAGGCGAAAGCGGAAATCGGATGCCGGACCTATCCGTCTTTTGACGCCTTCCTTGCCGATCCGGTGGGCGAGCTTATAGTGATCGCCACCCCCAGCGGCGGGCATGGGCCGGAAGCGTTGGCTTGCTTGGAGCGGGGCCTGCACGTGGCGGCGGACAAGCCCATGTGTCAAGACGTCGCCGAGGCCGATGCCATGATTGCCCTTGCCCGCGCTCGCGATCTGGCGTTAACCTGTTTCCATCCATACCGGTTTGACCCGGCATTCCAGGCGATCCGGGCGGTGGTGCGATCCGGGCGCCTCGGGCGGTTGGTCGAGATCAAATGCCCCCGCACCGGGTTTTTCCGGCGCAACGACTGGGTGATGCGCAAGGCCAGGGGCGGCGGAATGCACAATGTATGGGGCGCCCACGCCGTGGACCAGTGTCTACAGCTTGCCGGCAGTCCGGTGCGCGATATATTCAGCGATCTTCAGCGCACGGTCACTCCCGGCGATGCGGATGATCACTGCAAGATCATCATTCGCTGCGACAACGGAGCGCTGATTGACGTGGAGGTTTCGAATTGCGTGGCCATGCCTCAGTCGGAGTGGCTGATCGCCGGCACTTGCGGCGGCCTTACCTCTTCCGCTGAAGGCGTTCGCGTCAAGTGGTTTGATCCCCGGGTTGCTCCGCCGATCGCCATGCAGGAAGGTCCCGCCGCCGGACGCCGCTATGACAATGACGATATTCTGCCGTGGCAGGAAGAAACGATACGGCTGAGCCCGGGCCGCGGATGGGTCGAGTTCTATGATAACCTGGCCTCGACCATCCGCGAGGGCGCGCCGCTGGTCATTACACCTGAAAGCGCGCGCGAAACCATCGCCGTTCTCGAGACCTGCCGGCGTCAGAATCCTTCTATTTGGAAAGAGATATGATCCATGCAATCAAGCTCCTGGCTTCAGGCTTATGCCTGGTCGGTCTCATGGCAAACGGCCAGTCCCAGGCGCGGAATGAATCCGCCAATGTACCGGACAACCATGCGAAAGGAGAAAGACAAATCGTGAACAACACAGACACCAAGGCGGATATCCCCGATCTTTTTGTGCTCTCCGGCAGTCCCTATCGCGGCAATGCGAAGATGACGGGGCGGCCGTTGCGTCCGACCGAGCTGTTTCTCGTGCTCGATCTGGAACGTCCCGGCCTGGAGGCGGTCAAAATCACGGCGGCCACACGCGATCATGCCGCGGCCTGCGCGGCCTTGCTGGAATACTGCCGCAAGCGCACCGAACCCAACTGGTCGGCAAGCGCGCCAAACCTGGCTGGTCAACCGGCTTCCGACTCCCCGCGCACAACCGTCTGCGCCCGCGAGTTGCCCGTGCTTGAAGCTTCGAATGAAGACCGCCGTGTGGCCGATGATGCCGAGAAACACATCTTCCGGGCTCTGGGATTTGCGGCGGATTATCCCCCGCACGACTACGGACCGGACATCGACTGGGATGCCGATCCGGTGAACGACATCGAATGGCCCTGCCAGATGAACCGATTCTTCTGGAGCGGTCCCGTCACGCGGAGCTACAGCGCCACGGGCGACGAACGCCATGCCCGGCTATGGATTAGGCTGGTGGATGATTGGATTCGCAAAAATCCGCTCACCTTCGAGCGCCTGCCGTTTCCGAGAAGCTGGGATGCCATCCAGGTCGGGATACGACTCAAGGCAATGGTGATGGGTTTGCCTCGGTTTCTCGACAGTCCAGCCTGTTCGCCGGAATTTCTCGCCGAGATACTGACGTCAATCTATAATCATGCCCGGCGCATCGAATTGATGCCTTACCCCAGACCGGATAATTTCGTGCAGATTGAAACCATGGGGTTGGCGAGCGTGGTCGGCGCTTTCCCCGAATTCCGGGAAGCCGCCCGCTGGCGGACGCTGGCCGCGGAACGGATGTGGGCCGCGATGCAGCGCCAGGTGTTGCCCGACGGCGTACATGGCGAATTGGCGCCGGGCTATCACGGGATTCTCACGCTTGATTATCTCGAGCTGAGCAATCATCTGGGCGCCGACTCTATCCCTCCGGAGATGCGCCGCATGACCGAACTAATGGCGGAAGTCTGCCTGGCTCTCACCGCCCCGGACAGAAAATCCTTTGCCGTTGGCGACACTCATCACCGCGGGTCGCGGAAAGCGCTGCTGGCAAACGCCGGGCGCGTGCTCGAACGGCCCGATTTCCTCGCCGTGGCGACCGATGGCGAGAAAGGGACATGGCCGGAACGTCGCAACTTCGCCTTCACGGCCGGCGGTTTCTACAGCTTTCGTTCGGGCTGGGAGCCGGACGCCATATGGATGGGGCTGCATTGCGGACCTGATTCCATAGAACCCGGCGGCTTCCATTCCCAGTTCGACCGCGGCACGTTTGAACTCATGGCGTTCGGACGGTGGCTGATGGTTGATCCCGGCATTTTCAACTACAAGAACGGCGATCCGGGCCGCGAGGCTTTCCGCCGCACCGCCGCGCACCAGTGCCTTACGCTCAACGGCGCCAACGCCGCTCGCGCGGGTCGCTGCCTCCAGTGGATCGAGGATGACGGCCACGGCAACGCCGTGCTGACGGTCGAGAACTCCTCTTATTCAGGTCTGACGCACCGCCGCACGGTTTTCTTCGTGCAGCGCAGGTGGTTCGTTCTCGTGGACGAGGCGCTGGGCGACGCGACTGGCGAGCTCGATCTGCATTTCCAACTGACGCCCGGCCCGGCGGTGATAGACCCCGACACAAAGACCGCGCGCACTGATTTTCCTGATGGGGGCAACGTACTGGTGTGCACCGATCCGGAAGCGCCGGTGACGCTGGAAGTCGAGGAGGCCTGGTATTCGCCAAAATGGTGGGTGAAAGAGCCGCTACCCGCCTTCCGTTATCGGCATCGACTCCGCCGGGCGCCTGCCCGCTTCGTGACCGTCGTGGCCCCCTACGAGGGGCGGCAGGCGCCGGTGGTCGCAGCCGAGCTTGAACCGTCGTCGATCGGAGCGCGGATCGTCCGGCTGCAAATTTCCGCTGATGGGACGAAGCATGTGATCGAGAGGAGCCTTCCATGACGGCCGATATTGACCCAACCAGGCACGGGATGCTGTTTCAAGCCGGAAGCGGAGATTGTTCAGATCAGTTCATGATTTAATTGGAAAGGCAAAGGACATGATAACGCCACGCGAAAACCTGCTGCGAGCCCTGCGGTGCGAAAATCCGGAATGGATTCCGGTGTGTCTTGGGTTGACGCCGAACGAGCATCCGACCCGTGAG
>JAGYMT010000027.1 GCA_018400335.1 Kiritimatiellia bacterium
AACACCCCCGCCGCCGCATGTGCCTTTCGTCGCGGGCTCATTGCCGACCTGCCCTTTGGCGCGGCGGCTCGGCATCGTGGCGCTTTTCGGATCATGCGGGTCCGAGCCTGAAACCCACAGGAACACCGTGAATTCAGGTCGGGATTGGATCCTGCTGGCGACAGTTGCCGGAGGCGGTGTCATTAAGGGCGCATTCAGGACCATCGAGGCCGTGCCGTCCACCATGCTGGTCGTTTCGCCAGGGTGCGTGTTCCGCGAGCGCGCGATGTCCGGCGGGAACTGGGCTTGGCTTCTTCTGCGGATAAGACTTGCCCGGGGCGCTCCTGTGTTTAACGTTGCAGCCGGAACCCCCTGGCTTGGAAGAACCGGACGGAATTCATTTAATAAAACCGGCGACATCATTTCCTGTTTGCACGGGCGCAGACCGGGTTTCATGGCGGAGGCGATAGCACGGCTTATCGAGACGCTGGATATAGTGGCCGACGCAATGCTCAACGGGCCGAGAAGGGAAATGTCGGCCTTCGTCCGCGAAGCCTGCGAGCTGATGCAAACACAGCCCGGCCGGAACTGGCGCGTTGCCGAGCTGGCCCGCCATTGCAACATGAGCGTTTCCTCATTCGCCCACCTGTTCCGCAAGGAGACTGGCAGTCCGCCGAAACAATGGCTGGCCGAGGAAAGAATACGCGAAGCACGCCGCATGCTGGCCGATGAGCGGGATATCAAGGAAATCGCGGATCGCCTTGGATACAGCAGCCGCTACCATTTCACGAAGGCATTCACGCGGCTGGAGGGCATTCCGCCCGGACGCTTCCAGCGGCTTGCGACGCGAAAGTAACGGACACGCCTGAGCCGTGTCACGGCTCCGAGCGGCGCCGATAGGCGGACGGGGTAGAGCCCATTCGGCGGCGGAAGACGCGGTGGAAGAAAGCGGCATCCGCGAAGCCGCACGCTGCGGCTACTTCCTTGACAGCATTATCAGTCTGCGCGAGCATTCGGCAGGCGGCCTCGATCCGGCGCGCCCGCATGAACTCCACGGGGCGCATTCCGACCGCCTCGCGAAAGAGATGACGAAAACGGACTTCGCTGAGAGAAATGATCCGGGCGAGGTCGCTGACGCTCAGACTCTCATCACTGAGCCGCGCCTCAATCTGCTCAAAGACCGGCAACAGCCGTCGCCTCGTCTTATCCGATGCCGAATCAACGCCCTTTTCAAACAACTTTCCGTGATGACGCAGCACCAGGAAAAGCGCCTCCTCGATGCCCGCCCGGAGCGCGCCGTTCCAGCCCGGAGCGCGCAGGGCAAATTCCCGGCACAGCCGCTCCGCTATACTCCCAAGCGGATCGTCGCATTTTCTTCCGGGCACACGCGGCGGAAATCCGCTGAGCTTCAGAAAATCCAGTCCACCAAAAACAGGCGCGCTGAAATGAATCGAGAGCATCCGCCACCGTCTCCGCGCGGGGAAGCGCTCGATATGAACAGAGCCCGCGGGTAGGAACACGTGATCGCCCGCGCGGACCCGCAGTCGGCGGCGGCTCTCGCCAACCAGCACCTCGCCGTCAGCATCGGGAATCCACATCCAGTTCACGTCCGGCGTGATGCGCGGGCCCTGGATGAACCACGGTTCCAACCGCCACTCGATCGCGGAGGCCGGCGCCACCCGCAACTGGCCGAGCCACGCATCGAGCCTGTCGTGCGAATCGTCCAATGGGTCCGGCCAGGGAACATAGTCCCTCCGGATATCGCCGTCGGCTGTAAACTTTTTCATAAGAATTTCAAATCACAGCTTATATCCAATCTTTCGAAAAGTCCAATTAAAAGACTATTCCATCCACTTGCCAAATCGCGGATGAATAGTAGAGTATTTCACAAAAGCCGGGCAAGGGCGAAAGTGTCCGGCAAGAATATCGAACAACCGGCGCGGGAGATATCATGAGCGAAAAACTGTTTGCTTTCCATTACGACATGAAGCGGGCTATGTGGTCAGCGGATTTCATGCGGAGCTACGCCGCGACGCTCGCGGACTGGGGTTGCAACGCAATCCTCTACGAGGTCGAGGACAAGCTGCGGTTCACCCGCCATCCCTCCGTTGCTCACGCCGATGCGTTATCGCCGGAAGAGACGCGGGCTCGCATGGCCGACTTGCGGAAGTTCGGCCTGCAGATCATTCCCATGGTTCAATCACTCGGCCATGCCGAATATGTGCTGGCCAAGCCGGGCTACGAACGCCTGCGTGAAAGCCTGGAACATCACGACCAGTATGATCCCCTGTCCGTCGAGGCGCGCGACCTGGTAATCGAGTTGATTGACGACACCATCGCGGCCGTGCAACCTGAAAAGTATTTCCATCTTGGCGGGGACGAAACCTGGAAGCTGGGCCAGAGCGCGGCCTGCAAACCCGTGGTGGCGGAGATAGGCAAGAGCGGCCTCTACCTGCGCCACATGCTTCCCATAATCGAGCACGTGATCAAGCGCGGTCTGCGGCCGATTCTCTGGGCGGATATAGTTCTCACTCATCCCGGAATCGTTGATAAATTCCCGCGAGAGATCGTGTGGATGGATTGGGATTACTGGACCCCCGCCGCCGACCGCTGGAACCAGCTTCATATATGGGGTGCCGGCAGATTCAACCTGGAATCTTACAAGGCGGCCAGGCGGGACGGCAAAATATCGCAGGAGTTCATACAAGTTCTGGAGAAATACGCGGTTGACGACAGGACGAAGCAGGACGGCGCCTTCATCGCCTTTCCCTACACCAATGCGCTGCGCGATATGGGTTTCGACGTCATAGTGGCGCCGGCCACGCGCTGCTGCGGCGATTCAATGGGCATTCCCTTCAACGCGGTTCACCTTGCCAACTGTCATGCCGGCGCCCGCAAGGGTGTGGAGGCGGGACTGGGCGTGTGTGTGACTTCCTGGACGGTCCGCCACAACCACCCTCTCGTCAACCTGCCCGGCGCCTTTGCGGCAGCCATGGGATTCCGGGGATCGGCTGCCTACGATCCGGCAGAGCTCGCACGAAGCTTCACCGTGAAACGTTTCGGCTCCGCAATGCCGGAATTTGCCGATGCCATCCATCTGGCCCAGGAACGCGTGCCCTGGTCCGAGGCGCGCGAGATGAAGCCGCCGGAGCAGGCAATGGAGGCCGTGAAGAAATGGCTCGCACAGATTGACGGACAGCCCGGCGGCCGGGAGGGCTTGATCAAACGTACCGAGCAGATCGTGGCTGATGTTCGAAAAGCCGAAGCTATCTTCATCGAGCTCCGCGCGCGCGCCGCGAAAAACGCAGGAGACTTCGATTACTGGATCGAGGGCGCGCGGCACACCGTCTTCTGCGCGTCCTTCTCCGTTGCGCTTCTGCTCGACCGCATGAAGGATGAAGCGCCCCGCCTGCGCAAGGTCCTGAGGGACCGCCGCGAAGAAACGCGCAGGCTGTTCGCGGCGACTTTCCCTGAGACAAGCGTTCGGGAGGAACTCGCCGTGCGCTACGCTTTCCACGAGGCTGTGCTCAACGCGGCGGGGTGATGAACGTATTGAGGAGGAGACAAACCATGACCGAATTGATCGCACATTGGCCATTGAAAAGCGACGCGCAGGACGCGAAGGGGAAACACCACGGCGCCGCGCACGAAGCAACGTTCGTTGAAGGACCTTCGTCCGGCGCCGGCGCCGGCGCCGTGCGCTTCGGTCCCGGATTGAGCCGGATTGAGGTTCCCGCGGACCCCGCGCTAATGCTGGGGGTGCGCGACTTCTCGGCCTCCGCCTGGATTCGCTGTCCGGCGGCAATGCGCGGAAATTTCGGCGAGATAATGGGCAAGTTCCACGGGCCCGCCAGGTGCGGCTTCACCCTGTCCGTCGCAGGCAGCTCGCCCGGCTATAACGCGATGTGCGACACGCGCCACGTTCACTTCGGAATTGACGACGCCTATCTCTCGCCCTGGCAGGACTGCGGTAAGCCGTGGCCGTCCAATTCGTTGGTGTCCGACCTCGTTGTTTTCGATGGTTCACTTTATGCCGGCATATCCGATGCCGCCGACCCGCGGGAGGCCGCGCATGTCTTCCGATGGAAGGGCGGCACGGACTGGGAGGATTGCGGACGCCTCGGCGATGATCCAGGCCACCTTTCGGTCATGTCCATGCTGGTGCACAAGGACAGACTCTACGCCGGCACGGGAGTATGGGACTGGACCCGCGCGCAGAGCCAGGACGGGAGTTTCAAGCCCGGCCTTTCCCGCGTCTTCGTTTATGAAGGAGGAACGACATGGCGCGATCTTGGCCAAGTGGGCGAAAGCGTGCGCGTTCTGTCACTGGCCAGTTTCGAGGGCCTGCTCTATGCCGGACTTGATCGCGTAGGCGGCGGCCATGTGTTCCGGTTGGATGAGGATAAATGGGTGGACCGCGGCAGCCTGAACGGCGACAACGTTGAAAACCTTATGCCGATGGACGGCGTTCTCTATGGCGCCACCCACGGGATGATCTACAGGTTTGACGAGCGAACGGGCTGGCGCATGATCGGCGACCACCCGCATTCCATCACGCAAATCCATTCCATGCGGGCGTACCAAGGTCGGCTTTACATCGGAACATGGCCGCAGGGCTACATGCTGCGGCACGAGGGCAACACCGATTGGAGCATCGTCGGGCGCCTCGGCTTGCCGCCCGGTAAGGTCATTCGCGAGAATAACGAGGTCAACGACCTCACGGTCCACAACGGCAAGCTGTATGCCGGCGTTCTGCCCAAGTCCCAGGTGTACCGTTACGAGACGGACAACCAGTGGACATTGATGGGCAACCTCGCAACCCGGCCGGACTGGGAACAGGACAATGTGCCGGCCTGGGGAAGAGTGACCTGTATGGCATCATTCCGGGGCCGACTGATGGCAGGCACGGGCGCCTGCATGGCCCGAGCCCAGGATTGCGATCCGGACGGCAACCAGGGCCGGGTGCTCTCCTGTCAGGCCGGGCTCATGGCCAGCCATGAAAAGGATCTGGGCACGGACTGGACCCACGTGGCGGCCGTGCGCGAAGGGCGCGCGCTTCGCCTTTATCTCAACGGCAGCCTGGCCGCCTCGGCCAAGGCGCCGGACCGCTACACGTTCGATCTCGCCAACCCCGAGCCATTGTTGATAGGCAATGGTCCGCAGGGTCCGTTCGCCGGCGAGTTGAGCGACGTGCGCTTGTTTGACGGCGCCATATCCGAGCGGGAAATCGCCGCCTTGAACGAAGGCCGCGCGCAGTGAAAAAAAACTATTACGGATTGGAATAATTTGCGCTGATCCTGTATAAGTTCGGCATTATCTTGCTTCTGTTCAGACGCGACAGGCTGCATAAGTGCAAGGCCCGGAAGATATGATGCCCGACAATATCCCATCAACAAAAAACGAGGCGATGGCCGCTGCCGGTTGGCCGGAGATCAGGAACGAGCAGAAGCCATGGACACGCTGGTGGTGGCTCGGTTCAGCCGTGGACGAGGCCAACCTTACGCGCGAGCTCGAGGAATTCCGTGCGGCCGGGTTCGGCGGCGTTGAA
Organism: Kiritimatiellia bacterium; assembly: GCA_018400335.1. The sequence continues at coordinate 5,528 of JAGYMT010000027.1, forward strand.
ATCACGCCGATTTACGGCATTATCGGACAGGAGGCGCGCCACGTTGAATATCTCTCCGACCGGTGGCTGGCGCTCGCGCGGCACGTGTGCAGCGAGGCGCGCCGGCTCGGCCTCGGCGTGGATATCGTGCCTGGTTCGGGATGGCGAATGGGCGGACCCGGCGTGCCGCCGGATCAGCGCGCCGTGAGACTGTGTCCGCGGAAAGAGCCGGACCGCGACGGTGACGTTGCTCGAAGCGACATCTCAGAGTTTAGCGGCGAACAGGTGAAGCGGCCCGCGCCGGGCGGAGACGGGTTCACCATTGACATGCTGGACCGGAATGCCGTGACGCAATACCTTGAACGATTCAATGCCCGCTTCTTCAGCGCCGTTCCGCCTGAGCTCGTGCGCGCGCAGTTCCACGACTCCTGGGAATACGGCACCGACTGGACGCGCCTGCTCTTCGATGAATTCCGCGTCCGGCGCGGCTACCCGCTGGAGAACTATCTCGAGGCCCTTCACGAGAACGGGGGGCTGCAGGCCGATCAGGCGGCCAGGGTGCGCTATGACTACCGCGTTACGATCGAGGAGCTGCTGATCGAGAACTTTTCGAGCAACTGGAACGACATCTGCGGACGAAAAGGTCTGCTCACGCGCAACCAGTCGCACGGCTCGCCCGGCAATCTGCTGGACATCTACGCCGTTGCCGATATTCCGGAAACCGAGATCTTCACCGACAGGGTCAATCCTCTGATCAACGCCTTCGCGTCCTCCGCCGGGCACGTGGCCGGGCGGCGGCTCATTTCCGCCGAGAGTTTCACCTGGCTTTCCGACCATTGGCTCAGCGACCTGGGCAAGATCAAGAGATACGCGGACCATCTTTTCCTGAGCGGAATCAATCACATCTTCTACCACGGCACCGCTTATTCGCCCGCCGATGCTCCCTGGCCGGGCTGGCTCTTCTACGCGTCAACACAGGTCAACAACCGCAACCCGCTCTGGCCGCACCTGCCCGCGTTGAATGATTACATCGCCCGCTGCCAGTCTTTCCTGCAGGCGGGTTCGTCTGATAATGACGTGCTTCTTTACTGGCCTATCGCCGATGAATACATGACGCGGCCGGGCCGCCTTTGTCGTTTCAGCATTGACGGCGACAATTGGCCTTTCGGCGACAGCTTGAAACGCACTGCCCGGAACCTATGGGACGGTGGCGTCCTGTTCGATTACGTGTCCGACCGCCGGCTTCAGCAAGCTTCCGTTGAGAAAGGACTTGTCAAAACACCCGGCGGACGTTACAGCGCGATCGTTCTGCCTCCGTTTCAATACTGTCCGCCGGAAACTGCGGCGGCATTGCTGCGTCTGGCCGGCGCCGGGGTGCCGATCGTGTGCCACGGCGCGGCCCCCGCATGGGATGTTCCCGGATTGCAGGATATGGAAAGGCGGCGCGGCGAACTGGCTGAGACTGCGCGAGTCCTGGAAAGCCGGCGGTCATTCACGGCGGCCGCCGACCCGGTGGCGGCTTTGAAAAAATGCGGGGTGCGTGTTGAAGGGTGGCAGGATGATGAGGGATTGCGCTGCGTCCGGCGCAAGCTGGATAACGGCGACAGCCTGTACTTCATTGTCAATCGCGGCGCCGGTGTGTTTGAAGACTGGATCCGGCCCGCGAACTCTTTCCCGCACGCACGCCTGTTGGATCCCTGGACGGGCGAATCGGAAACCGTTGCCGCGGACCCGGACAAGGGTGTCATGCTGAAACTGGAAGCCGCTGAATCAGTCCTGCTCATTCTGTCCGCGAAGGAACAGCCCGCCGCTGTCCGAAAGCGCTCCGCTCAGGGCACGGCACGGAGCGTTGATATAACCGGTCCGTGGAAAATTTCTTTCCCGGCGGGCGGACCGGTTTGCCCGGCGGCGCTGGAACGGGCTGAGCTTGTGTCTGTTTCGAAATTCGGAGGGGCGGAGTTCGAGTGTTTCGCGGGCGCCGCGCGGTATGAAACGCTGTTCGATCTCGGGCACGGGCAGGCTTGTGGTTTCTGGCTGGACCTGGGAAAGGTTGAGCACGGCGCGCGTGTGACGCTCAACGGCGAATCCCTCGGCCTTTGCGTATTGCCGCCGTACCGGTACAAGGTGCCGGACGGTCTGCTAAAGGAAAGAGACAATCATCTCGCGGTTGAAGTCGCGAGCCTGGCCGCGAACAGGATCCGCGACCTTGACCGGCGCGGCGTGCCGTGGAAGATATTTCACGACATCAATTTCGTTCACATCAACTACAAGCCCTTTGATGCCTCGAGCTGGGAGATTCGGAACTGGGGTCTACTCGGCCCGGTCCGCCTGTGCTCCGGGGAGTGATCAATCGTTCTCCTTGCGCTCTCACGGCCAGCGGCGCACTTTTTTCGGGAGCGGGTTCTGGCGGTGCGCTTCTTCGAGCACCGCGATCTGCCGCCGCACCTCGGAGAGCGTAACCACCGGCTCGCCGCCGTTCACGATGGCATCGTACAGCCCGTCATAGATCCACTGCACGCCGGAGCGATAGGAGCGCAGGGTGTATCCCACGGCCGCGCCAGCCTTGGATTCGTCGAGCGACCAGTGCTTTTCGATCCAGGGCAGCGACTCGCTCGGATATTGGCGATCACGGGACCACGGCTTCCATATCTCCTGGCGCGGCGCTTTGTCACTTTCGTAATACTTCCAGCGCAGGGCGCCGTGGCCGCTGGCAAGTCCGCCCCGTGTTCCGCTGATATTGTACATATCACCCTGGGGATACGCCAGGTAGTGCGAGAGGTGTATCTCGACCGTTGGCGCGCCCTTGCCGTAGAGCGTGAGCGCGCAGAAATCGTCGGCATCCCCGCCGAGCTCGTTGAAGCTGCCGAGCCGGCAGAAGACTTCCGGCTTCATGCGCTTCGGAAAGAAGCACAGGGCCTGGTCAATGGCATGCGGACCCGTGTTGAAAAGGCTACCGCCCAGATTGCACTGGAAGGTCTGCCAGTCCCAGCGCCGCCCGAATCCAGCCCAGACACTGCGCACATACAAGATGCGGCCAAGCACCCCGGAATTGACGATTTTCTGGAGCTCTATAAAGAACGGTTGGTAGCGATTGTTCTGGAACGGCACCAGGGCGCGACGCGCCCGTTTTGCCGTGGCAACCAGCCGGTCAAACTCCTTCAGGTTCGGCGCCATCGGCTTTTCGCACAGCACGTGGCATCCCTTCGCCAGAGCCTGGCGGGAGCCTGGCACATGGAGGGGGGTCGGCAGTGCGTTGACGAAGAGGTCGAAGCCGCCGGCTTCGAGCATCTCGGCGTAATCGGTATAGGTTCGCGCGCCGAATTCGCGTTCGGCTTCCGAGCAGCGCTCCGGCAGCTCGTCGGCCACCGCGACCACCTGGTATTTCTCCCTGGCATTCTTGAGATAATTGAAGTGGATATTGTGTCCGCTGCGCCCTTGTCCCGCTATCGCGACTTTGAGCACCTGTTTCTTTTTCAACTCAGCTCTCCCTTCATTGTTTTCTCCCGCTCGCGCGGGAAAGTCCAAACGAAGCGTATCCTAGGAGAAGAGGGACAAGCAGGCAAACAATAAAAAAAGGTGCGCTGTCGTCCCATGGGGACGGGAATGTTGGAATAGTGGAATTTTGGAATGGGGCTTCTTTCCCTGCCTCGTTGCTCCATCCTTCCACTATTCCATCATTCCCATTCAGACTTCACCGGAGGGAAACAGTCATCCCGTAGACGTTCTCGAACAGATCCCCCTTCTGCTCGATCGCGAGCTGCTCCACTGTCAAATCGCCCGCGCCCGGCGCCGTTATGACGAAACTGTCGCCGGCGATCGAGCACTCGATCCGATCGATGCGCTGAACGTGTGATCGGTCAAGCGCGTCGGCCACCCTGAGAATGGCGGCGAGCTTGGACACGATCACCCTGTCGTTCCGGGATAACGTGGAATAGAATTCGTGGAGGGGCTTGGGACAGGCCCGGCGATGGTAGCGGGCGACCAGCGAAACGAGCATGATGTCTCTGCGGTTCAGTCCGAGTATCTCGCTGTTCTGCAGGAGGTACATCGAATGCTTGTGGTGGCTCCGGCTGCTGATGAACAAGCCCACATCGTGAACGAGCGCCGCGACGTGAAGCAGCAGCTCGTAGCGCGGCGGCAGTTCATGCTCGCCGGCCAGTTCCTTGAACAACGCCAAAGACAGTTTCGCCACCTGCTTCACGTGTGCCTCGTCGGTCTGATACTTGCGTGCGAGGTCGAGAGCGGATCTCTGTATCTGCTCCTTGAACTCCCCGCTCCACGGCTCCTTCATGGTCATCTCCATGAGTATGCCCGTGCGCATGCTGATATTCGTGACGAAGATATGTTTCAGGGAAAACACCTTGGCGAGGTGAACATAAACCGTCAGGGCCGGGCCGAGTGTTTCCGCGTCCGAGAAGGAAACGTGATATTTCCTCACGATCTCATTGACATCTATTCCCGCGAACTCTCTGGCCAGCTTGGCCAGCGCGGCTACGGAAATCCGCGCGGGCGCGGACTGGTCCCAGTCCGGCAGGATCCGCAGCGCGGCGAACCGGACGTCCGCGCCAATGGCCAGCATGCTCGCGGACTCGCCCAGCGTCTTGCCCTTGCGGATCTGGTCAACCGTGCGCTTGATCTGCGCCTCCATCAGCCGCGTGCGCTTTTCGTCCGACGACTCCAGCTCCCCTATCATCAGCCGCGTACGCAATGAGCCCAGGCGGCAGCCCTCGGAGAATACCACGTTGCCGTCGCGGATCAGCAGAAGCTCGGTGCTGCCGCCGCCAACTTCCACCGCGAGTATGTCCGAGCCCGAGAGGTCCGGCGAGTTTCTGATGCAGGACTGGACGCCGAGGTAGGTGAGGCGCATCACGTCCGCCTCGTCGAGCGGCTCGATGTGAATGCCGGTGGCCATGTAAATCCTGTCGAGGAACGCGTCGCAGTTCTCCGCCTCCCGCACCGCGGAGGTCGCAACGGCCCTGACCTGGTTATCGCGCGTTATGGCATACTCCTCGAGAATTTTCCGGAAGCTCTTCAGGGCGCGCACGCATTCCTCGATCCTGACCTTCTCGATACGGCCGCCGGAGAAAGTGTCCTTTCCAAGGCTAACCGCCTGTTGCAGAAATTCCAGGACCTCGAACGACCCTGGCTCTTTCTTCTGGGCAATCGTCATTCGCACCGCGCTGGCGCCTATATCTATCACCGCTACGGGGCTCACCGCGGGTGGCTGGGCGCCCACGCTGCTATCCGTTCCAGGGAAATCGGTCTTCATGAAACACACCTCCATTGTTGCCGTGAGTATATAGCGGCCGGTGCGCCGTGTCGAGCGAAACCGGCGGACGCGGCGCGGCGCGGGTGTAAACTTGTGCCATGAAGCCATAACGCTTGTCAATATTTCCTGGCACCATGCACACGGGCGCATCTGCGATCAGGTGCAAGATGTCCGGACTCCCCGGTCTTGCATCAGGGACCGCATGCGTCCC
>JAGYMT010000270.1 GCA_018400335.1 Kiritimatiellia bacterium
GCGTTATTCATGGCCGGCCGATTGTATTCCGTATTTCGTGGCATGAGCCTCCGGCTCGTGGTCCTGAACACAAAATAGAGAGCAGTGGAGAAGGATCGCAAGCGGGGACGCTTGCGCCACGTTGCTCAGAACGCATTGCAGGCGGGGACGCTCATGCCGAGGGGAAGTGGCATGAGCCTCCGGCTCGTGTTTGTTATTCTGAACTAATGGCTTCGCCAACCCTCACCCCCCGCCCTCTCCCAGAAGGAGAGGGTGCTCGTTCAACGCGCATCGAAACGTTTTCTTGTTTTTTATCGCGTTATTGCAATAAGGCACTAACAGCTCTCAATAATCCGCGTTGCGCCCTCGATGACGCCCCTCGAGTATTTCTTCCGCGCGACTATTCCGCCGGCGCGGCGGACGGCTGACTTGATGAGCGGGTTGGCATTCGCGGGGCAGACCATCCATTTCGCCACGGCCGGATCAAACATGTGCAGGTCGTTGGTCTCATCCCCGGCGATGATTGTCTCTTCGGCGCTCACGCCGAGCCGCTCCCTGACCTGTTTCAGGATTCCGCCCTTGTTCATGTGGCCGGGCATGAGTATGCCGTCGGCCTTTCGCAGCGGATTCATTATGTAGTAGTCGCCGGAATCGAGGAGCGGGCGCATCAACTGCCACACCTCCGCTTCGCGGTTCGCCCGGCACGCGAAGTCAATGAGGCAGAAGGATGAGAAAGAAGTATCGAAGGCGATCCTCTCGACAAGGTCGGCATTGAGTACCTCCATGAAGATCCTGCGCGCGCGTGGCCAGACCCTCGCCTTGAATTCGCGGCAGACCTCGGCGATATGTTTGTCGTGGCGCCGGTCGCGGACCAGACGTCCTGCCCGCAACCAGCCTATGCTCATTCCGCTCTGGCCGATCAGCATTGCCGGACTTGATCGAAGTCCGCTGCGCGCGAGAAGCTCGGCCTGCGGTTCCAGAGACCAGCCGGTGTTGGTGGCCCAGCGGATGCCGCGCTCCTGAAGACCGTCGAGGAAATGCACGAACGGCGCGGGCAACTGCGCATAAGGCTTGTAGCCGCCAAGCGCGGTGCCGTCGAAATCGAAGACAAATAGTTTGATCTTCATGGCCGGGCTCAAAACCCGTACCGCATTGTCATGAAGATCTCCTTGTTGTCGCTGAACTGGCCGAAGAGCGTGGTGTCGGAGCCCGTCATGATATGGGCGCCGGCCGACATAACCAGGTCGTCGGTCAATTCATAGCTGGCCTGGGGAGTGATCCGCCAGTCGCCGTGCTGTCCGTAGAGAAGCATGATCTCGGGTTTCAGGCGGTCCCAGAGGTACTGGGTGGAGACTTTCAGGCTCAGTATGGTCTCGACCTGCTCGCGCGGGTGGTAGGTTGCGCCGTTGAGCAGCGGGTAGGAAAGCCCGCTTCTTGGGTCGGTCGCCTCGCTCTTGGAGTCAATCATCTGGATCAGCTGAAAGCTGAAAAGGTACTTAACGAAGAAATACTTATCCAGGCCCAACACGTAGTTATAATAATCAACGTCCGTCAGTCCCTTCTGGGAGCTGTCCTCGCCGAACCCGGACTGGTCGCCGCGGGTGTATGCGAATTCGCTGCGGACAGTCAATCCCTGGAGCGGTCCCTCGTTTATGCCGTACGAGCAGGAGGCGCCCATGACGCGAATATATGGATACTGCTTGGTGAAGTTATAGGTCGAGCCGGCCGGAAGCAATCCCGTCGCCGGCGAGGCGCCGGTGGCCGTGGACGTGTCCGTTTCGACGTTCACCACCGATGACATGTTGTAGCCCTGCATATAGTTCAGCGAGTAGGAAAGATTTTCGACCACGTCCTGCCAGCGCACGCCGAACTTCGAGTTGTTCAGCGAATCCGAGGGCTGGTCGTCGAAGTTATTCACGGTGTAGCCCATGGAGGCCAGTCTCGCCTTGGAGGCGTCGCCGATCCGTGTGGCGCGGAAGGTGAAGGGCGACCCGTTCACCGGGATCAGATTCGGCTCAAAATTGAACGGTATAATGAACAATTGCAGGGCGCTGTTGAGGGTGGGGGCTATCTCAGCCTTAGCCGTCCACTGCGGGATCCTGCTGTCAACGAAAGGTGCGAGGGTGAACTCGCGCATGTCCATGGGGTTGACGAGGTCCAGCACCTTGACGCCGTCGGCCGTGCCCCAGACAATTGTCTGCTTGCCAAGCCGGACGTCCAGCAGGTCGGATGTGTAGTCGGCGTAACAGTCTCTCAGCCAGTCCCACTGTTCCCGCGGATGGCGGTACTCGTGTGCCGCCTGAGCGCTGAACTCGTTGTTGGCGTCGTAGACCGAGTCATAATAGTAGCGCAGGTTGACGAACGCGGACAGGTAATCGGTGGGGGAATAGAGCATCTTCAGCCCTGCCTCGTCCCTTATCTTCATCCAGTTGTCGTCGCCGGTGATCCTGTATGCGGTCTCGTTCTTCACGTAGCCGGAAAACTCGACTCCCTCGGCAACCTCCACCGCGTCGGCGCCGAAAGGCGCCGTGCAGCAAACAACCGCGGCCGTCACAACGCTTACCAATGACTTCTTCATATTCCTCCTTGTTTTTACCAGTTGCTCCGCATCAGGTTCTTCTCGGTGAAGACTTTCTCTTCGAGTCCGGAGTTGACCTCGTATTCATCGTTATTGATCGCGGTCGAGTGCCCTGTGCCGAATGTGTGCGCCTCCAGCACTCTCTGTACGGGGCCTTCCTTATACTGTTCGTACACGCGGACGATCGTGCGGGCCGGCTTGCCGTTGGGATCGTATATTTCCTCGAATATGTTCGCGCCGGTGGTCTTGTCCAGGTAGACCTTGCGCTTTGAGTAGTACCAGCCGGTTTTCTTCGGAGTGCATTCCACGACGTAGCACGGGATCTTCTCGTTGACCATCTCGCCGTTCACCCGCAGCTTGCAGCCGGGGAACACCTCGTCCGGGAGCTTCTTGTATGTCTCGTCGTCCCACTTGCGGGATGTCACGTCCTCCGTGGTGAAATCGCTGCCCATGAATGCGTCCTCACCCTCGGAGGGAGAGGTCCGCCGCACCTTCTTCAGGCTCGGCAGCCAGAGCCACTGGTCGCGCTGTCTGTCCGGGGATATATAGCTCCACGTCATAATAGCAAGGCCCTTGACGTTTTCGGGATGCGTGATGACGACCATATCCTTGTAGTCCAGATCGTCGGCCGCGCGGTTAAGGGTGATGCGGAAACGCTGCGCCATCCTCGTGCGTGTCATTCCGGATCGCGGCACGTAGGAAATCTTGCACTTGTGAATAAAGCTATCCTCGAGGAACCTGGTGTACTTGATGATGTAATCAATCTTCATCAGGTCGTCGGCCGACATGGCCGAGGTGGGCTTATCGAGCTTCAGTGCCCTCGATGCTGTTTCCTGGGATTGGCTGCTTGATACAACAATGGCCGCCGCGAGCGCCGCCATATAGAGAGTGTGACGATTGTTCTTCATGTTGACTCCTGGTTGGG
>JAGYMT010000271.1 GCA_018400335.1 Kiritimatiellia bacterium
TACCCGCGGTCCAAACAATAGAAATTGAATACGAGAAAATTCAGGCCGGGCCGGACAACATCTTCCGCTATGATATGGAAATGAAGGATAACGAGCTCTCGATACAGATTGATGATATCAAGAACAAGCGGCACGTTCTGAAAAACCAGCGAAAGAAGGTGGACGCAGAGCTTGTCGCCAGCCTCATTGACTATGTGGAGCATGCAGGTTTTTTCGACCTGAACGAGGAATACCGCGGCCGCTCATCAAGCGTGTGGGAGATGATGGACCTTACCATCACTATCGGGCGGCGGACACACCGCGTGGTGGTGGAGAACCGCATTGAGCCGGATGAATTCAAGAATTTGAGAGAAACCATCGAGGAATTCGGGCGCAACGAACTCGGCCTCGCCGCGCTCGCGCTCTCGCACGAGAAGCTGATGGAGCTCGCCCGGAACACATGGCTCCTCGGCCAGAGCCTTTATGACCAGAGGCAGGTGAAGAACGAGAACCTCGCACTGGCGATCAGGTCGCTGAAGGAAATGGAATGGTACCTCGAGACGATCGAGCCGAAGCCGGATTACTACGCTTCCGCCATAGCGCTCATGGGCCAGAGCGAGCGCGAGCAGCAGGAGACATACGAACATCACCTGTTCCTCGCCAACCGCGCGATCCGGCTCAAGGAATGGCCGGAGGCGGCGGGACAGCTCCGCACCATTTGCGAAAAAATCCCGGAGCGCGCCGATGACAGGCACAAAAGCGCGCGAAAGAAACTGATTGACGTGGAACGACGGGTCAAGAGAGAGCGATGACAAATATAAAACAGGAGTCCGGAATCCCGCATACGGGAGCCGGAATCAGAAAGGCGGCAGAGAGCGTCAGATTCCTTGCCGCCTGCCTCGCTCTGGCAGCGCTTACGGCTGACAGCTCGGCGATGGGCCCGCGCACGGAGGCGGTCAAGCCGGCGCAGGCGCATGTATCCACCACTCCCCCAGGCGCCGGGGTTTTCCTGAACGGGGTACATCAGGGGCAGACTCCTCTTACGCTGCTCCGCCTTCCGGCCGGGGAACATCTGCTCGTTCTCAAGAAGTCCGGGTTTCGCGAGGCTCGCACGACGATCACCGCCCGGCCCGGCGAAAGAATGGCGGTTGATATCAACCTTGAACTCATTACGGGGATTGTCCTTATACATTCAACGCCTTCCGACGCCAATGTTGAAATCAACGACTCAAATTACGGAAAAACCCCGCTTCTTCTTCCCAAGATGCCTCTCGGAGACTACCGCCTCCGGATTAGCGCGGCCGGGCATCTGCCGAAAACGATGGAACTGAAAGTGGCGGACCGTATCCCGCGGAGCGTCAACGCGGCATTGATCTCTGATTCGGCGCGAGTAATCGTCAAGTCCACCCCGCCCGGGGCCGAGGTGACGGTCGGCGGCGTCGCCCGCGGGACCACACCTTACACCATGGAGACGGCGCCGAGCGGCAAGCACCAGTTCTCGCTCGCGCTGACGGGCTATCTCCCATATTCTGATGAATTCACCGTAAAGGCGGGCGATAGGCGGAATATTGACGTCAAGCTCACGCCGGTTCCTGGAAGAATGGAGGTGACTTCGCAACCGCCGGGAGCTCGCGTCTATCTTAGCGACCAGGCGAAGGGTGAAACCCCGCTCTCCATCACGAATCTCGTTGCGGGCAAGTACATGGTGCGCGCTGAGCTGCGCGGGTTCGAATCCATGACGAAGACCAACGTTGTGGCCTTCGGCGGCAAGACTGTCGTGGAGTTCGAGCTGGTAAAGAACAGCGGCACACTGCTGATATCAACGGAGCCGCCAGGCGTGAAGCTTCACGTTGACGGCGAGGATCATGGCTCTACGACGGCCAGCGGGGACGAGCCTGTTTCAACACAGCTTCAGATCGACTTCGTGCCCCAGGGCCAAAGACAGCTGCAACTCACCAAACCCGGCTACTTCGACCTGGTGAAAACCGTGGAAGTGGCCCCCGACCGCATGGTCGTGCTGCACGAGAAGCTCAAGGCGAGACCCGTACCCTTCGTTCCCAACATGATCATCCGTATCGGTCCGGGGCCGGAACATAGCTTCAGTGGCGTGTTCAGGGAGCAGTACGGCGACGGCGTTATCAGGCTGGAGCTTGAGCCCGGAATTTTCCGCGATTTCAGCCCTCAGGAAATACTCTCCCGGGAACACATCAAGCAGGAATAGCCGGGGCCTCCGGAGAATCGCGATATATGGACGATCGATTATGAATGGACTAAAAAACATACTGAGCCAGTTCACGCAGCGGAAGTCGCACCCGTTCGTGCAGTTCGTCAAATACGGACTGGCGGGCATCGTGGCCACGGGCGTTCATTCCGTCACCTTCTACGCGCTCGCGTGGCTCGTCTTCCCGGCAATGAACGCCGACGACATCGTGGTGCGCCTTTTCAACATGAGCGTTCCGGATCTTTCCGACGCCGTGCGCGCGCGCAATGCGATGATCAACAACACGATCGCATTCATGTTCTCCAACATGACTGCATACCTGATCAACGTCAAGTGGGTGTTCGAGTCCGGCCGCCACCACAAGGCGCTGGAGATCGGGATGTTTTACCTGGTATCAGGCGCAAGCCTCTTCGCGGGAACCTTGCTGATGGGCGTTCTGATCAACTACTTCGCCGTGAGCACAACCGTGTCCTTCGCAGCGGTGGTTGTCGTATCCGTGCTTGTGAATTACGCGATGCGCAAATACGTCATCTTCAAGGGTTGACCGGCTTGACCAACCCCTTTTCCGCGTACCACGCCACGGTCTCCCTGATCCCCTCGTCGAGAGAATGCCGCGGGGCATAGCCCAGCTCCCGGCGCGCCTTGGAGATGTCGCAGTAGAGCCTGCTTTCGGAAGTCCACTCGACGGTCTTGCGAGAGAAAGGCGGACGGCCGGTCTGGGGAATGACAAAAGGATAGAACCGCAGAACCTTGCTTAGCAGCTCGAACCCGAAGCCCACGGCAAGCGCCACGGGAACGGGCATGTGCGGCGTGAACACCCGCACACCCATTACCCCGGCTATCGCGCGGACGATTTCCTCTATTGTGTAGGACCGTTCGTCCGAGATGAAATACACCTCGCCCGGCTTTCCGCGCTCAGCGGCAAGTCGCAGCCCATGAACCTGGTTCTTGACAAAGCAGAACTCGGTCAGCGCGCGCCCGTCACCTATCAGCGGATAGAACCCACATTCGTCACCCTTTCACACTGAATTTCTGGGTATTATTGGGGTGCATTGACAGCGGGGGTCGATGAAGGCATTCGCGTCGAGCCCCATTGCTTGGAGAAAGGCCATTGGGCCTTCTTGTGGCGGACATAGCAGATGTCTGCGATGGCCGACGCGCGCGACCATGATGCCAGCCATGACGGTGGTCATCATGAAGGATGTTGGTTTGTCGGTTGCCCGGCCTGCCCATCCCGGCAGTAGCGTTCCGGTATTCTTGACATAGGTGCGCATGGATCG
>JAGYMT010000272.1 GCA_018400335.1 Kiritimatiellia bacterium
AGCGCGGATGTCCTGGAAGCCCTGGGCGCCAATGCCATGCTGGATGCGGACCAGGCCGCGCGCGTGTTCAATGAAACCGGCATCACCTTCCTCTTCGCACCTCTGTTCCATCCGGCCATGAAGGCGGTGGGACCGGTGCGGCGGGCCCTGGGCATCCGCACCTTCTTCAATATCCTCGGTCCCATGCTCAACCCCGCCGGGCGCGAAATGTTCACCGGCGGCGCGCGGTGTCGCCATCAGGTCGGCGACACCGGACTGCATCTCGCCACCGTGTGGCGGATGGATTCGGCCACCGGCGTGGTCAGCCGGCGCGACACCCTGGCCAACACAGGCGACACGTCGCTCACGCTCTCGCGCTGTCTTGCGCGGGTCGCCCTGCCGTCGGGTCGTTATGAGTGTTGCGTGCAGGAGAGTCGCTGGTGCCATGAGAACCAGCTTGCCTGGCAGCCGCTGCATGCCGGCCTGCGGCTGACGCATCTGCCCGGACGCACCACCGAAGGCGCCACGCCTTACCTTGGGATTCGACGCGCCGGGTCGGAGGCGGGTATTGTCTTTCACATCCTCCCGCGCGGCAACTGGACTATCCGTGTCATGCTCGTGCCGGCGATGGGGGAATTGCCCTTTGCCGTGGTGGAGCTGGGACTGGCCGACGAAGCGCTCAGCCGCCCGATCACCCCCGGCGAAAACTTTGAACTGCCGGAAATACTCTTCCAGTCGATGCCGGCCGGCGATCCGCGCCTGGCTGCGCCCGCGCTCCATCGCTACCTTCTGCAAAACCACTTCGCGGACGCCAAGCCCGAGGCGCCGGTGGTCTACAACACCTGGTTTGATCAGTTCGAGATTCTGGATGTGCCTCGTCTGCGCCAAGAGCTAGCGGCGGCCAGAGAGGTCGGTTGCGAGGCGTTTGTGATAGATGCCGGATGGTACGGCGCCGGCGGTCCGAACTGGGGCGCGCAGGTTGGGGATTGGCGCGAGAAAACCGAAGCCGCTTTTCATGGCCGAATGAGCGAGTTTGCCGACGAAGCGCGCGCCGCCGGTCTGGGCTTTGGCCTTTGGATGGAGCCCGAACGCTTTGGCTGTGAGGCGCCGATCCGCGCCGAGCACCCCGAATGGTTCGTCCCGGTCGGCGGCAACGCGCGAATCGATCTCACGCAGCCGGCCGCGTATGCCTGGTTGCGCGGCGAGATTGGGCGTCTGATCGAAACCTACCAGCTTGCCTGGATGAAGATTGACTTCAATTTCGTTCTCGACACTGACGTTTCCGGCGCCGAACTCGCCGACTACACTGCCGCCTGGTACGCACTGCTTGACGAGGTTCGCGCCGGCTATCCCGGCACATTCTTCGAAGGCTGCTCAAGTGGCGCCATGCGTGGCGATCTGGAAATGCTGCGCCATGTTGACGGCCATTTTCTCAGTGATTCCGTGAATCCGACCGACATGTTGCGGATCACGCAGGGTGCCTGGTTGCGCCTCCTGCCGGGACGGCTCACGCGCTGGTGCGTTGTGCGGTCGGCCGGACAGGTTCTGCCGCGATATACCTTTAGCGTGGCTGACTCTCCCGCGACGATTATAACGCCCGGCGGCGCGTTGTGGGAACCGGCGGAAAGCGTAGTCCTCAATTTCGCGCTGCTGGCTGCCATGCCGGGCATGCTGGGATTCAGCGGCGATCTTGCCGGGCTGGCGCCCGAGCCGCGCGCGCTTATCGCGGCGGGCATTGCCTTCTACAAACGTTGGCGCTGCTTCATCACCGGCGCGCTTGGGTGCCTCCTGACCCCGACCTTGCCCATTGAATGTCGCGAGGGATGGATTGGACTGCAACTGCAGGCGCCCTCCGAAGACACGAGTCTGGTGTTTGTCTACCGGCTCGGCAACGCCGGCGTGCCGCCGGCGTTCACGCTGCATGGCCTCGTCGCCGCCCATATCTACCAGGTGGAAAGCGGTCTTGCCGACCACGTCGCCGAACAATGCACGGGTGAAGACCTTATGCGCGATGGTCTGCCGCCGAGTCTTATGGCCATCGAAAAGAACAGCGCGCAGGTGTTCGTGGTGAAGCGTGTCGCCCGTGTCGAACAGGAAGCTTGAACTTGACAAGTCGGAGGAACGGCGGAGACCGCCGTCTCCATTCTCATCTTCTGAGCAAGTCTCCAGATCCGGAGTTTGCAGGCGGTGTAAAACCCGCAGCATCAGGAACTGCTTTGCCCCGCCCGGGCTCTGGACTGCGCAGAGCCCGGTGCGGGGGAGAATAGCAACCATATCATGCGGGATAGCTCAGTTCTTCTTCTCTGAACGCTCCTGCCGCTGCTTGCGGTTTTTCTCCTGCTCGCCTTCCTGGGTCTTCCGGCGTTCCCGATTCTGCTTCTTCATTTCCTCGCGCTCTTCGGGAGATGCGTTGAGCTTGGCCATCCGCTTGTCGTATGCCGCCTTTCTCTTCTCAAGCATTTCCTGATAGCGGGACGCCATGGCTGCGAGTTTTGCCGTCTTTTGCTCATCGGTGAGGCGATCGTTCTCGGCCATGCGCTTTGTCACATCCGCCACCCGCGCCTCGTGAACCGACTTGATTCGAGCGATATCAGCTTCGTATTTCTCCGTGCAATGCGTTTTCATTGCCGCAAGCCGTTCCTCGGGCGGAAGATCCTTTATGCTCTCCCTGAAAGCCTTGAATTCAGCTTCCCGCTGCTTGCGGTGTTCCATGCGCATTTCTTTGCATTGCGCGCGTTTTTTTTCCATTTCCTGCTTGCGCGACTGTTCCTGTTCTTCCGCGATGCCGGCCCCCGCCGCAAGGATTCCGATCAATACCAGCGCTGTTATTTTGCTTCTCATGGCTCCTCCCTGTGTTGTTGGTTTGTCCTTCATTGTTATATGCCTTTGATAACATATAACGAAGGAGCCTGCAAAATATTGCATCCCGAAAAACCTATGCCGATGCGACCAGCCTGCGCAGATTCTCATGGCCGATGGTGATGCCGTCAATCACGTCCTCGAGTCCCTCGAACTCGATGGAGAGGACGCTGTCATACCCGGCGGCCTTCATGACCCTGAGGCACTGGAGGATCGGCACCTCGCCGTGTCCGATGATGGAACCGCGTATGTAGTTGCCGCCGCGCGATGAGAACCAGCCGCGGCCCGGCGCGGGGGCCGTCCCCGGCTTCACGTGGAAGTCCTTTGCGTGCACGTGGAAGGCGTGGGGCATGAGCCGACCGATGGCCTTCGTCGGATCCTCGTCAACGCAAAGGAAATTGCCCATGTCAACCAGTATCCCGAAATTCGGATGGTTCACTCCGTTCGCCAGCTTCTCGACCCTCTCGCTGTCCTGGCAGAAAAAGCCGTGGTTCTCGACCATTGTCCTGATTCCCATGTCGGCCGCGAATTCAGTAACCGCGCGGCAGCCCTTCGCGAGCACGGGAAGCGCGTCGTCAAAGCCGCGCGCGGAGGGCAGATACTCTTTTTCATCGCCGAGATGCCACTTGCCGAAGA
>JAGYMT010000273.1 GCA_018400335.1 Kiritimatiellia bacterium
CTCCGGCATCACGTGGTGGTTCATCCTACATCCCGCAGTCGAATTTTTTCAAGGGGCACCTTCGCTTTGCCTGTCTGCGTGTCCGCGCAGGATCGGTTGCCTTTCGGAGGAGAAAGTTTGCCACAAAAAGTCATAAAAATACACAAAAAAGTAGAGAAGAAGCTTCTCTTCTTCATTCTATTCAATTCTTCCCAGCGTCTTGGCAACCAACTTCAAATCAACATATTACGAGCGAAACCATTACAGGCTACAAGACATCAGAATTCCGAACCTTCTTGTGACTTCTTGTGACTTTTTGTGGCTAAAATTCTTCTGTCTTTTCCCCTGACACCTTTTGGTTTATAAGTTCTCTTGCATTCTGGCCCTTTGGAGGCCTTTCCAGAACGGCTTGTTGAGAAAGCTTTTGTCGTCGAGCGCGCAAAGACGCTCGAACATGGGCACGGTGACGGTGAACATCAGCGATTCCGGGGGGAGGAACCGGCGCATCGCGATATCAGTTGCGGTGATTGCGCCCTGGGCCGCGGACAAGTCCTCAAACGCAGGAGCCATCTGCATGCAGCCCGATCCGAACGGCGCGATTACCGGCGGCGGCTCGCCGGGAGCGGAGTCGTATTCCGCGCCGATCATTAATGCGCTCAACTGGTCGGGCGATACGAGAAAAGACACCGTCTTGAGAAACTCGTATTGGTCCGGCTTCAGCGGGCCGACGAGCACACTGGGATGTTCGGGCTTCCAGGGCCGGCGGCGTTCCAGCCAGAGGTTCATCTTCTCGTGCGATGATTTGAGGCCTTCAAAATCAACCAGAAATTTGACGAACTCCTCTCTCGACTTGTGCCGGAGGCCGAACCAGTGCAGCCCGGCTCCGCGGCATCCGAAATTCTCCCTCGTCAGGTGCAGGGTCTCACCTTTCAGCCAGTTGTCATAAAACGAGAAAACGCACGCCTGCCTGTCGGCGCCGGGTATCGTCAACGGCTCGAAACGGGAGGCATCCGGCGTAACGTACAACCCAATCAACGGCGTGGTCAGCTGGAGCTTGTCAACCATAAACGCGGGATCAGGCTGCATAATCACTTTCTCCGATCATGGGGCAACGGGAACCTTTCGCCACCCGTCGCTCTGCGTGAACTCGCGGACGGAAAAGCACCAGACTACCATTCGCTTCCCGGTCCAGTATTCCCGATTCTTCTGCGCGCGCCTCAGCAGGTTGATCCTCGCGGGGGTCGCGCCGGACCCGCGAACGCCCACGAGATCCACGGGGAACCCGAGCTCAAGCGCCAGCTGATCGGGCAACCCCGCCCACCTCGCGTGCATGTCGCCGCCCGAGTGAAAGACAAGAGTGTGGCTGTCGCCAAGCAGCACGATGGGACTGGCTTCCTCCGGCTCAACGGCCTGGATGCCGGACTCGGACGGAACGCCGGTTCTTCTCAAAGAGAGCTCCTCCTTTTGAATGGAGTCATCGTCAGCGCCCTTCCAGAGGTCGCCGGTTATGCTGACGCTAATCCACTCCGAGGTGAGAGCCCGTTTGGGTATATCCGCGAACCATGGCCTGCCCCGTATTTCATCCGCTATCCGTTCCGCAGCCAGAACGCATCCGTTTCCCGACCAGTGTGAATCCTGTTTACAGTACATCGGGCCGCGCTCGTGCCCGCGGTTCTTCGTGAACAAGGGGACCAGGTCAACCACCTGGATCCCGTTTGTCCGGAGGATTTCAGAAAACGCCTGTTCCGCTGAGTCGAACCGGGGCGGCGCTGCTTCCGCCGGGGTATGGAGTGCGCCGGGAATGCCCTCGGGCAGTATGACAGCCTTGGCCGGAACGGGCACGAACAGGAGCTCGATGCCCCGGGCTTTAAGCTGCTCGTTGAAATCGAGGATCGCGGGCAGCGGATCCGCATGTTCAGCGCTTGGTGGCCTGTTGATTTCTCCTGCCCTTTCGCCCCAGAACCGGCCGGCGGCCACGTGCCGGAGTTCGGGAGCCAGGAACATCCACCCGTCATTTCCGGGCACGGTCATTGTTCCATCCTGTTCGGCCTTCAGGGCCAGAGCTGAGCAGGCTTCCTTAAAGGTCTTTTCCGCCGGCTCCTGTTCTGCGCCGGGTTCGGGCAAAGCGGGTGTGGCCGAGAGGAAAAGAAAGGACAGAATTGCAAATTCTCTCTTCATATTTCCCGGCTCTTTCTGAAATGCGCCGAAGGCGCATCATAAAATTTTCGTCCGCGAAAATTTTACGCGGAAACAAGAAAGGGGACGAGAACAAATCCCGCCCCCCTCTTTCCTAACGCGTCGCATCCCGCGGCTGTAACCGTTCCCGGGGGGGCGCTGGTTTTCGCCCGGAACTCCCCGGTTGACGATTACGGGCGACGATTACGGAAAGCGATGAGAGGCTTCCAATCGCAATCCGTAATCGTCGCCAGTAATCGTTGTCCGATGCTGATGCATCGCTCGTGCCCGTGAACGGGTACCCGCGGCTCAATACCGATACATATTGTTTGTATCGGCTATATAGAACGCCTGGGAGATAAGCTCGTTGGTGATGCAGATCTTGCCGGGGAAATTGGTGGAATCAACCCACATGCCATTTCCGGCCACCTTCACGATATTGCCGCCGGCGCCGTAGTGATTGCCGCCCCACGAATTCGTGGTGCCCACGCCGTTCGTCCCGTCATTGTCGCAAATGATAACCTTATCGCCGTCCGTATCTAGGCGCCCGGCATAGTAGGTGTAGCAGCTATTGGAATAGTTCATATTCGTAAGCTGAAGCGCCGGCCGGATGCTGTACTCGCCGGCAGCCGTGGGACACAGGAACATTTCCGGCGTTATGCCGCCTTCAATCGCCAGGGCAACGGCAAGATTGGTCTTCGGGTAGTTGGGCCTGAAAGAGTCAGCCGGATTCAACCCCCATGCGGCGGCGGCTTTCCACAGGCCGTTCTGGTTCGACAGGCAGTTCACGCGCCTGGCGCGTTCACGAATCTGTGCGAGGTTGGGCAGCAATAGACCTGCCAGCAGAGCGATAATGGCTATAACGACCAGCAGCTCGATAAGAGTGAACCCCTGTTTCCTGATAAAACGCCATGCCTTTTTCATATCCAGTCCCTCCTGATTAACACAATTTCCTTTATCTTTAATATCAACATAGTCCTTATTAAAAATGCAGTCAACCATTAATTGCAGAAAAATGGCGCTGGTAAATTCTCACAGTGATTCTCATTACGGTCTCTTGCTATTGACTGCGGCGTGCTCGGAGAGCCCGCCCTACCTGACAAATGACAAATGGCTCCGCAGTGCGTTGTTAACAGGTAGGGCGGGCTCTCCGAGCACGCCGTGATCCCCAAAATTAGAATTGCTGAAATTCTCTTGATTCTCAGGCTAGCGATGTTATGCTTTATCAAATGCCTGCGAAATAATGGAGATCCGCGATGACCGTGTCACAGATAGTTCTAGCCAACTTCGTTGAAAGATTTCAGGTGTTCAGCGTTCAG
>JAGYMT010000274.1 GCA_018400335.1 Kiritimatiellia bacterium
GAACAGGCCGGGCGCGCCCGCGGCCGCTGAAAAGAGAGACGCCTTCACCAAGCACTGGTGGGAGAGGCTGAAACCCTCTGCCGAGGACGCGGCTGCCCAGCTTGAGCTTGCCGGCAGGCTGCGTGAGGAAGGCCGTTTGAAGGCGGCCTCCCGGGAGTACCGCGCGCTCGTATATAACTGGCCCAAATCGCCCGAGGCACCCGCGGCCCAGTTGAATCTCGCTGATTGCTTCGAGCGGCGCGGCCTTTACGAAGAGGCCTTCGAGGCGTATCAGTTTCTCGTCGAAATCTACGCGGGATTTTTCTCGTTCGACGAGGTGGTGAAGCGTCAGTCGGCTATAGCCTGGAAGGTGGCGAAAAGAAAGAGGTGGTTCCTTTTTGTGTCCTATACCAGGCCGCAGGATGCGATTCCGCTGTTCGAGAAGCTTGTGAACGACTGTACTCGGTGTGAGGGCGTATCCGAAATGCAGATGGAAATCGGGAAAATTTACGAGGATGCGGGTGATTATGATCTTGCGATTGACGCTTGCCAGAGATACCTGCATCTTTATCCGAACGGCGTTTTCGCGGACCAGGCCGCGTTCAGGCGAGCCGAGTGCTATTATCGGCTTTCCCGGAGAAGCCCGAACGACAAGGAGCTCAACGAGTATGCCCGGTCGGCATTCGAGTATTTCCTGGCGCGCCACCCGCTGGGCGATATGGCGGATCGGGCGCGAATCCGTCTGGATGAGCTCACGATGGCAAGAGCCTCCGCTTACTATCAGGAGGCATTGTCCTACGAAAAAAATGCCGGGCGGACGCGCGACAGGAAACAGGCCCGCGCGCTCACGGTTGCAGCCCGGACCGTGTATCAGCGCTTGATGACGGAGTTTCCGGATTCGCGGTGGGCGGAAATGGCCGGGGCGCGGCTGAATCATGTTAATCAGAAACTGGAGAGCAGATATGAAGAATAGACGATTGCCGGCAATGCTTATGGCGGTTTTGGCCGGCCTTGTTCAGTCCGGGTGCGTCGGATACAGGTTGGGAAGTTCGCTGCCCGCTGATATGAGGTCGGTTTTTATTCCCATGTTCGTGAATGAAAGTCAGGAACCGCTTATAGAGGTCGAGGCGACCAACGCGGCCATCGCCGAGTTCCAGAGGGATGGAACGTTGCGAATAGCGCCGGAGAATGCGGCGGATCTGACGCTCGAGTGCAGGCTCGTTGATGTTACGCTGGACCCACTGAGATACAGCAAGGCCGACCGCAAGCAGCCGAATGAGTACAGGCTTTCCCTTAATGCCGTTATCGTGCTGAAGAGGACGGAGTCCAACCAGATCGTAAGCAGGCAGAGTCTCGTCGGCGAGTCAACTTTTGCTTTCACCGGGAACCTGGCAGGCGCGAAAAGAAACGCCATGCCCGAGGCGTCCCGGGATCTTGCCAAGCGAATTGTTGAAAACGTGGTGGAAACCTGGTGGTGAGCCGGTTGGTCAGGAATTGGCCGCCGGCGCGGCGGATGCCTGTAACGCCGCCAGCGCCACGGCGGCGCGCCTCTTGCGGCGAATGCCGGTGTTCTTCCGTATGACGCCTTTTTTAACAGCCTTGTCAAGGGTTGAACAATATTCGCGGAACTGCTTGACCCCGGCCTCGACATCTTTTGAGCCAAGGGCCTCAATCGTCTGCCGCCTGGTTGAGCTTACGCGCGACCTGATTGCTATGTTTCTCACACGGGCTTTTTCCGATGTTCGCACGCGTTTAGCGGAACTTATGCTTGTCGTCATCTCATGAACTCCTTTTCAAAAACACCGGGCGCGCAATCCCGGCTCTGTGCGCACTGCGCTCGAATTGTTATAACTTCGCGCCTTTGCGCCGGGCAACGATCCGCGCTGCGCCGGGGGCGCGGCGCCTGCCCGGCAGGACGCGGATGAATCTGGACGATTTTCGAATTCAAGTCAAGCATTGTTTTTTATGAGCTTGTTAAGGTCACTGTGGGGTATAATGTTGGTGCCCTGCTGCGCGGGTGTCACGAGAACGCTCGTTTTCGCGGTTTCCTTCGGCCGGGCGGAAGCCGGAATGCTGCCATTGCCTCCCGTTCTTGCGCTTGCCGGCGGATTCCTGTTATGGACTCTCTGCTTCGTCTTTCTTCCGCGGCCGATGCGCGCCTATGTTCTTGCACACGAACTCAGCCACGCCTTGTGGGCCGCCGCATTCGGCGCAAAGGTCTCCGGCATGAGGGTGTCCGGAGACGGCGGATACGTGAAGCTTTCGGAACGCAATTTTCTGTCCGTGCTCGCTCCATATTTCTTTCCGCTTTATGCGGTTGTTCTTGTTGCTGCGTATTATCTGGCCTCCGTATTCTTCGACGTGCGGGGCATCTACCTCGGCTGGCTTGCCGCGGTCGGGGCGGCGCTCGGGTTTCATCTTTCGTTCACGGTCAGCGCGTTGTCCGGACGGCAGAGCGATGTTCGGGTTTACGGCAGGCTGCTTTCATATTCGGTGATTTACTTCATGTGCGTTCTTGAAATAGCGGCGCTCGTCGCGGCGGTGACGCCGGGTTTGACCATCGAGCTCTTTGCCGGCAGGTTCGCGTCCGACATGGCGTGGAGCTGGACGCAGTGCAGGAACGGGCTTGCATGGGCTTGCGCAGGGCTCTTGTGATTAAAATTTTCGCCCGGCGAAAATTTTATTCAGGCAATAAATCCGGACTTGGTTCGTTTAATTACAATAGATGGATGAATTCTCGCCATGGAAAAAACGGATATCGGGCTGCTCGTTGAGTACCGGGATGGAAATAGGGTGGCTCTTGATTTACTGGTGGAGAGATATAAGCGGCCCTTGTTCAGGTTCATTCTGAACATGACCGGGAGCAGTGCTGAGGCGGAGGAGATATTTCAGGAAGTGTGGCTGAGAGCGATAAGGAACATAGACCGGTACAGGGACGACAAGTTCCTCGGCTGGCTGTTCAGGATTGCACGGAACTATCTTATTGACAGGCGGCGCACGGCGAAGACAACGGCGAGTTTGGATAAGGTTGGCGAGACGGGCGCAAGCCTTCTGGATGTCATTCCGGTGAACAGCGTTTCGCCGGATCAGCGGGCGGCGGGCAGCGATGCCATGGCGAGGATAGCGGCCGCGGTTGGATCGCTGCCGCCGGATCAGAAAGAGGTCTTCCTGATGCGAATGGATGACAGCCTTTCTTTTAAGGAGATTGCGAGAATACAGGGAGTTTCGATTAACACGGCGCTGGCGCGCATGCAATATGCATTGTCCAAGCTGCGCGACGAGCTGAAAGATGAGTACAGGGCGTGGGGGAGCGCAAAATGAGCTGTAAACGTATGGAGAAATGGATACTGCTGGCCGGTTCAGGAGAACTGACTCCGGAGCAACTGGAGCGGCTTGAACGCCATATCGCCGGGTGTGCCCGTTGCGCGGCCTATCGCACGGATGTGGCCGGGCTTATTAATGCGGCAACCGAGGCGCTT
>JAGYMT010000275.1 GCA_018400335.1 Kiritimatiellia bacterium
CAAAAAGCTCGCCTGTTAATTCGGGACGTGGCATCGAGTCGCAGATAGACCGACTCTCGGCCATGAGCCGCCAGTTCCTTAGAGAGGTCAAGCTTTTTTTGAAGCACTGACTTACCATAAAGAAGGCGCACTTTTTTGGATCCGGTCAGCAGTTTTTTCCCGTTCAAATGGTAAAGGGTCCAGCGCAGATCTGCCGCAAGTGTGCGGCGGCTGTCGCTGACTGTGTAGATTTCAGCCCCGCTAAATGTGTTGAATCGGCGATTAATACTGCCCACCAGGTCTTCCCCGATTCGCCGGGCTGAAACCAGGACGGGCGCGTGGAATCGCCGGGCCGCATAGTGCAGAGTCTTCCAGCGCCCTCCGAATTCGAGGCTCGACCAGGAAGCCACCGGCCAGCAGTCGTTCAACTGCCAGTAGAGGGAACCCATGGTGCGGGGCATACTACGGCGGTAATGCTCTACCGCCGTCTTGACCACCACCGCCTGATTAACCTGTGAAAGATAGATCAGGGCGGCGAAATCCACGGGAAACCGGTATTGCTGGGCTATATAATGGAAGATAAGACTGTTGCCCGTGGGACACTTCTGATGATTCTCCATCACGTTGTCAAACATGTTGGCCGTCGCCGGGTCCGCAAACTGACGCGTCGTTTCCAGGCTGGCATAGGACTGCATCCCGAACTCCGAAACAAACCGGTTTTGTGTTTTCTCAAAATGATCCGGCCGCTTGCGGCCGTGCCATACTTCCCAGTCATGCGTGTCGCCGCCTTTTTCTCCTGCCATCAGCCCTTTTTCATAACCCCAGGGATTATGCGGTGAACTGGGCCAATAGTCGCATTGCGAATTAAGACGCCGGACCACATCGGGAAGAATGCGATAGAAAATATCTTCATATGCTTTCTTGTGCACGGGATCCTTTGTGATGTCGCGGTGCGCTATTTCCAATTCATTATTTCCGCACCACAACGTCAGCGCCGCATGATGGCGCAGACGTTGAACCTGGTATTCAAACTCGCGCGTAACCGAGGCCAGAAAATCGGTGTTTCCGGGATACAGGGCGCAGGCGAACATGAAATCCTGCCATACCAACAGGCCCTTTTCGTCACATATATCATAGAACAGGTCGTTCTCGTACACTCCGCCGCCCCACACTCGAATCATGTTCATGTGGGCATCGACTGCCGCCTGCAGGGTATCCTCGAAAATTTCGGGCGTGACCGAGGCCTGGAAGCTGTGGCCCGGCACCCAGTTGGCGCCTTTGGCGAATACGGGCACACCATTTACGACAAACTGGAACGACTGACCCCATTGATCCCTGTGGCGATCGAGACGGATGGTGCGCAGTCCTATACGCCGTGTCCAGATATCCATCACCACACCACGGAGGAGCCCTTCCACAGTCAGCGTGTAAAGCGGCTGATCGCCAAGCCCGTTGGGCCACCACAACCGGGGATTTTCAACGGTCAGCCTAAGGCTGTTTCCGCGGGCGACGATTTTGTCCCCGAGGCGAAGGGTGCTTCTCCATGTCATCTTCTCCCGTTTCTCCTGCCCTTCAAGCGTGGGGACACATTGCAGGATGACTTTGCCGGGGGCATGATGCTGTCGCACCTCTACGGAGGCCAGGCGTGATGCCGGCCCCGCCTCAATGCGAATGGGGCGGTAGATGCCGCTGGTAGCCAGGCGGGGACCCCAATCCCAGCCAAAGGAACATTGCTCCTTGCGAATCAGGCAGGCGCCGCCCACCGGGTCGTTTGGCGGCTTGCAGTCGCAGAGGTGACGATGCATCCGGATATACTTCATTGGCGCCTGGAACCGGATTTCGATCAAATTCGTGCCTGACCGCAAAACCTTTTTAATATCAAAACGATAGCCGATAAACATATTATCCGTCGAAGCGATCCGCCGTTTGTTGATGCGAATTTCGGCCACTGTATCCACCCCTTCGCACACCAGCTCCACGCAAGGCCGGGCAAGGATATCGGCTGAAACCTTGAATTCGCGCCGGTATTCCCAGTCCACCTGCTCGATCCACTGCAGGCTCAACTCATGGTCGCCAGCGAACGGATCGGGAATCTTCCGATTGGCCATCAGGTCGGTATGCACACATCCCGGCACTTCGGCCGGAAGAAAAGTGCCCTGATCCGCCTGGCGAAACTCCCAGCGACCACAGAGATTAACCATGGAAACCATCATCGTATCTCCTTTCCCGTCCGCATTTGTTCCTGCTGTTGCTTCATAAACGGCTATGAGCGCAAAATCCGGTTGGTTTTAGGCAAATCCAACCGGATTTTGCGGTAATGGATAAAAGGGTTATGTCACGCGAGTCGCCGGTCACGGCGCCCACCTGGTTGTTGATAAACGCCGAATCGCGAACCGTCAGAATGCCGCCGCCGCTCCAGATGCCGGCGCCATACGTTCTCGCTTGGCTATGGGTCCAATTGTTCTGGCCATAATTGTCGCGCACGATGCAATTCGTCAGAGTCAACGAACTTTCAAAGGCATAGATTCCACTGCCGTAGATGCGCCAGTGCGCATTCCCTCCGCCCGTGCGCCGGTTGTTGTGGATCAGACACCCCGCCAGGGTCACGCCCTGGCTGCGATCAATGTTCAGGCCCGCCGCGGGCGCCTGATTCCCGCGCGTCAATGCAAGGTCTTTCAAGGTAAGCCGATGAGCGAACGACAGGTTCATCACCCGGATTCCGGACGCATTCGCGGCGTCAAACACCGTATCGGTCGCGTCGGCGCCCAGGATGCTGATGCCGACCTTGTTCGCGATCGACAGCGGAAAGGTTTCGCCGGCGGCGGCCGTGTAGGTTCCCGTCGCGACGTGAAGCCGTGTGCCGTCGCGCGCCGTAGCCAGCGCTTTTGTGACTGTCCGAAACGCGTTTTCCGGTGCCGGTCCGGTTCCATCGTTGCCGTCGTTGCCATCTTCGGAAACGTATAGATCGGCCCATGCCAGATCGAAGCCTTGCCGGTAATGATATCCCTGGTTGACGATATCCAGAGGGCCGTAGGTGATGCCGTCGGCGCGGGTCGTGTAGTCGGCCAATCCCAGCGCGGCGGCCGTATCGGAACCCCGGCCGATGCTGGGACTGTTGGTGTTGAGATAATAACCGTACTCGAACAGGGGGTCGGCGCTGATATTAGCCTCGCCGTACGTCTCGAAATCGTCGTCTTCGACATTCGAGTGCGACACCGATACGGTTCCAACGATATCTACCGTATTGCCGTGGAAAATACTGTTCGAGACGGAAACCGTTCCGCCGGCGCGCCGGAGACCTTCGCCCGATTGATCGGCAACGGTGCAATTCGATAGATCAACCGTTCCGGATGCGATGTAAAGGCCCGCCCCCCTGAGGCTCTCCAGGTTCGTCGTCAACTCCGGATTCATTAAGTTTTGAAACATGCGGCCCGTATTATTACCCGATATCAGGACGTTACGTAATATCAAGACCGCG
>JAGYMT010000276.1 GCA_018400335.1 Kiritimatiellia bacterium
CTGCGCAAGCGCAATCAGCAGCGCCGTAAGCGCCGTCAACAACCTCTTTTCAACAGACATGGCAATCCGCTCCTTTCTTCCCAATGGCTTCGCCAACCCTCACCCCTTCCCTCTCCCAGAGGGAGAGGGTGATCGGTTGGAGAGCAACAAACTGTTCTTTCTTATGGCTGTTTCTCGACAATGAGGCACTAAGCCGTCTTCTTCCCCTGCATGTATCTGCGCTTGACCTCGTATTCGGGCAGAAGCAGATACTTGAAATACTTGTCCGACATGTTGACCCATGCCGCCGCGCCTTCCTCTATCTTTCCGTCTCTGACCAATCTCGCCGCCTCTCTGAACAACTCCCGCGCCCCCGCCAGATCGGCCTCGTAGTGGAACGCATAGAGCATGCGCAGCTCGTAGAAATCCGCCTTGACGATCTTGTCCCCGTATTTTCGCCGCCACCCGTCGAGAACGCTTATCGCTCCGGCTCCGTCGTGCTCCCCCGAAAGATACGCCGCCCACCAGCAGACGGTTTGCGTTCTGAAGTTCAACGGAATGCTCTCGTCATTCAAATAGACCAGCGTTTTCTCCGTCCGCGAAGCGCGGAACTCCGCCAGTTCCTTCGGATTCATCGTCGTCAACGAGCTCAACGCGAACATCACCTGTATATGGTGCGCGCCGCCGGAAAAGCCCCACCTTTCCCTGACGCCTCCGTCGTCGGTTTCCGCCGCAATCGCCGCTGCCTCGTCCAGCAGTCGCGCAGACGCCTCAGGCGGCGCCTTGGACACCCATTGCTGCATGTGCAAGAGGAGGCTTTCGAAGATGATCAGACTGTTCATCGCCGGGTCATCCGTTCGCGCCGAAGCAATCGTCTCCACGTTCTCGCGGAAAAGCCTGTCGGCGGCCTCGAACGATTCGTATTCCCTGAAGCTCGAAAGCCATAGAAGACTCCTTGCCGTATTGAGCCAGTGCCGGCTGTCCAGGTCCGATCCTGAATGGGTTCTCGTGTATTCCATGAACTCAGCGCGAAACGCGCGAACTCGAGCGGCGAAGTTCGCGTCATGTTTCCACGGACTGATATCTCGCCCCTCTTTCAACAATGCTCGAAACCCATCCGCAAACTTTTCTGCCGGGCGCTCTTTCAAACCTTCCGGCGGTGTAGCTTGCGCGACGGATTCTTCTTCCGGCAATTGCTCGGATTCTTCCAGCCTTGCGACAGCTTGCGATGGAATCTGATCGTCCGTGCTTTCCGCCGCGCTTTGAACCGACACGATCTCCTGCCGATCGGATTCCGGTTCCGCCGCTCCGTGGGACACGACCTCGCGGGTGAAAGCTTCAATCATGGGCGGACCCGCCGCCTGATCGGGCATTCCCGCCAAATCTCTTATCTCAACCACAAAGACATCTCGGCGGCCCTTGTCGGCCATCAGAAGCGCTATTGCCGCCGCCGCGGCGAACGGGAGCGCCGCTCTCCTGCAAAGAGTCAGGGCGCGAAGCCACGGATGGGTATCGGTTCCGGCGGACGCCGGGACGATGAAATGCTCTCCGCACCCCGTGCATGTGACCTCATCGCCCTCGATATCCGCGCTTCCCAGATGCAGTTCTCCGCACAGCGGACACGCAAACTCGATCCCCGGATCGGGGACTTCAACGGGGCGTGCGCAGTCAACACACCGGACTGCGCGTCCCGCGCCCGCCAGGTCAACCGCAAGACTCTTTCCGCACCGGCATTTGAAATAGATGTCGTTCATTTGCTTAAACCCTCATCGCAGTCCGCGAGATATCGTTTAATCGGCGGCGCGTTGGCCGTATGCGGGTAAGCGGCGGTCAGCTCCTCAAAACCTTTCCTGGCTTTCGCCCAGTCCTTGCGCGTCCAATAGAGCCATGCGCGGGTGAGCATGGCGCGTTCCCCTTCCGGATGATCCGGAAACTCGCGTATCTGAAGCTCGCACAGCTCGATTGCCTTGCTCATCTGATCCCGCGGACCGGCCATGACCTGGATCATGTGCCAGCGGCAGCGCGCGAGCCATTCCGACCCGGACGGAGCTTCCTTGATAACGCTCTGCCAAAGCTTCTCCGACTCCTGCCATTTATCCTGCATGTACAGAGCCCAGCCGAGCTTCGTGAGCGCCTCGTGTTTCTCGTTCTGCGCCGGCTCGCGTTTGAGAATCTCACGGTACAGACGCTCGGCAATACTTACGGAATCCTCAGTGAGATGCTCCTCCGCGGCGCGCAGCAGCATCGCAACCGAACCGCCGCGCTCCGCCAGCACTCTCGCCACGTCCCAATCTTTCTTGTCCGCTGCCTCCAGCCGGGCGGACACTCTTCCGTACAACTCCGCCGCTCCGCCGAAATCCCCGTCCTTCACCTTCATCCGCGCCGCGTTCACGTGCTCCCGCATTGTAAACTCATGGTCAGGAAACGCGCTTGCCAGGTGTCCGAGTATCTTCTCATACTCCCTCATATTTCGTTCGGATCCGTAGTGCGCCGCCAACTGCCTGAGCGCGAGAAGAAGCGCGGGGGATGAGCGTTCCTGCATCAGTTCCATGCTTGCCAAGCGGTTCCATGAATCGAGAGCCTTCGCGATTCTTTTCTGGCGGTAATCGCAGATGGCCGAATAGACCCGCGCCTCCTGCGCGCGGGGATCGGAGAGGTAGCGGCGGAGGAAATCATCGAACTTCTTCTGAGCGTTCTGGAATTGCCGCTTCTCAAGCGCGGAGTTCGCCTCCTTCCACGCCAGGTCGGCGGGCGAAAGCGCGGAAGCGGATGGATCGGAGAACGCAAGAGGGAAGGCAACTGTGAGAAGGAGGAGAAGAGAAAGCATGAGTTTCATGCTAAACCTCGCGGACTATGGACTTTCGAATCCACGATTCCATGGGCGCGAAGACGCTCATCCATGTAAAGAATGAGAACGGCGGAGACCGCCGTGTCCATGCGCGAAGAGTGGAGATGAGCAGGGGGAACCGCTTTAGAGAAAACGGAAGGGTGATTTCGTGCTTGACTCTTGTCAGCCTGTCGCAGCCTACAATCAGACTGATCGTCTGATCGTCTGATAAATACTACGACAACATTCCATAATATGATTACACTATTCGCTTCAGCGCTGACTTGTCAACATATTTTTGCATATTTTTAAACCATCAAGCATATCGGTATTGACAGGGCGCTGGTGCTGTGCAATAAGATTGCCTGCGGTTCGGAATGACGGCGGGCGGTTGGTATCGCTCGCGCCGGTATGCGGCAGGCAGGCCAGTTATTCTCATTATAATTTCGTCCCATGCGTCCCCGCGTTGCGCGGGGCAGGCCTTGCGCCTGCCATGCCTTTGGCATGGTCGCAGGAACGATAGATTGGGGCGAAAAGCATGCCTTTTCGCCCCAATCTCGGGATCCTGCCGCGCAAGGCGGCAGGAGACCAACGCCCATAATGCGAATTCCTGCAGGCAGGTGACGATGGCCTATAGAATTGAAATA
>JAGYMT010000277.1 GCA_018400335.1 Kiritimatiellia bacterium
GGTGAGGCGCCTGATATCTTGACACTTGGCCGGACATGGCGGAGTATGTTGGGCGAGGCAGGGGATTTGACGGGCCTTCTGCCGGAAGACGAGGTTGGAGCCTGTGTCGTGACACGAGAAGGAGAATTCTTCCGGGGAACACCAGATGAATTGAAGGCCGCGCTGGAAAAGAACGAGATATGTTTTCATCAAGGTTCTATTCGCGGCGCCTGGCCGAGCGTAAGCTCCACAGCGCGGCAGAGGTGCTGATAATAATATTGGCTTATCGAAAGGATTGATTAATGACACAAGCCGTTATCAAAGGCGAAGTCTACGTGGTGGGTGATCATATTGACACCGACCAGATAATTCCCGCTCAGTTTCTCAATCTGGTGCCGACCATTCCCGCGGAATATGAGAAGCTCGGATCGCACGCGTTCGGGGGGCTCCCCGACGATTATCCGCCATTCGTGCCCGCCGGCGGAATGAAGTCGGAATACTCCATCATCATTGCCGGCCGTAATTTCGGCTGCGGCTCGTCGCGCGAGCATGCTCCGATCGCGCTTGGCGCCGCGGGTATCCGCGCCGTGGTTGCTGAATCCTACGCCCGCATATTCTTCAGGAACTGCATCGCCACGGGCGAGTTCTATCCCTGCGAGTTCGAGGCCGCGGACAAGGATAGTGTGAAATCCGGTCCCGGTTCGAAGGAAGGCAGGCTCTTTCACACTGGCGATGTCGCGGAGATTGATATCGAGAAGGGATTTGTTCTGAACAGGACGACCGGCGCAAGAAGGGCGCTGCAGCCGATCGGCGCGGCGGCGGAGGTGATTGATGCGGGCGGCATCTTCGGATACGCGCGGAAGACGGGGATGATCAAGGCGTCATGATAAAAATGAACGGAACCCGGGTAATAGCTTTTGCGAATCAGAAAGGCGGCGTCGGTAAGACGACCACCGCCGTCAACCTCGGCGCCTGTCTTGCCGGCCGCGGCAGGAAGATCCTTCTGGTTGACCTCGATCCGCAGGCAAACGCCACGAGCGGGCTGGGTGGCGAGAAGCGGAAGGGCGGAAGCGTCTACGGCGCGCTGCTCGGGGACGGAACCCTCATGGAGAATGTCGTCAAGACGGGGGTGCTGGGGCTCGATCTGATCCCGTCCGAGCTGGATCTTGCCGGTGTCGAGATCGAGATTGCCCGCTCTGAACGCTATCTGCACTGCTTCAAAAAGGCGCTGGAGCCTTTCCGGGAATCCAATGAGTACCGCTACATTCTTGTTGACTGTCCTCCATCACTGGGCATTCTCACCAGCAATGCGTTAACCGCCGCGGACGGCATTGTCATACCTGTCCAGTGCGAGTACCTCGCCATGGAAGGCCTCAGCATGATCACCCACCTGGTGAAGCAGCTCAGGGCCGCCGGCGCTAATTCCGCTCTCGAAATTCAGGGTATAGTTATGACGATGTTTGACGGGCGCACGAAGCTGTCCGCTCAGGTCGTGGAGGACGTTAGAAAGCATTTTGGCGAGGCGGTCTACGAAACCGTTATCCCGCGCAGCGTGCGGTTGAGCGAGGCGCCGAGTTTCGGTCAACCGGTGGCGGTCTACGATCCGCGCGGACCCGGCGCAATAGCCTATCGTTCGCTTGCCCGCGAATTTATCCGGCGCAATGAGGGCGTTAAGAAGCCAAAGAGCGGGACGGGGCCGCGCGCGTCCGCCGTTTCGACACCCGGGCGGGTCAGCTCCGCTGAGCGGCTGCGCAGAGCATTTTTCCACGAGGAGATGGACAGGCCCGCCGTCTACAGCAGGTGGGGGTTCCCGCAAGACGATCCGTCGTATGATGAGTTGAAGGATTTGTTTCAAAAGCATTCCGACATGAAATATTGCTGGAGCACGCACGGTCTCGTTCCGGCGCCGGCCGTGGAAAGCAGGACGGAGCCTTGCTCCTCCGATTTCGAGAGGCAAATCACCCTTCTGAAGACGCCTGGAAAGGAGTTGCGCGCAAGCTTTCTTCGCAGTCTGACGGGAAAACCCGGCCTCCAGGAGAGCTTTTTTGTCAACTCGCGCGAGGATGCCGAGGCGTATTTGTCGCTGCCCGTGCCCGCAATCGGCGGACCCGTTGATTCTTTTCCTGATGCTGTCAAGTCCGCCGGTGACCGCGGAATTGTGGATGTGTCGCTCGGTATGAATCCTGCCGGCACGGTTGCGGAGCTGATGGGCTCAGAGAATTTCGCGATCATGTCGGTAACCGAACGGGACGTCGTTCATGCCCTGTGCGGGCAGAAAATGCAAATCCTGCTCGACCTGGTGAAATACCTCGTCGGAAAGGGGGTCGGCCCGTATTTCTCGATGTTGGGAGAGGAGTATATCGTGCCGCCCCTTCACGGACCGGCTGACTTCGATGATTTTGTTGTCCGCTACGATAAGCCTGTTATTGATCTCGTTCACGAGGCTGGCGGGCGGATGCACATCCACTGCCACGGCCGCCTGAAGGCGGTTTTCAAGGGATTTGTTGATATGGGCGCCGATGTTCTGCATCCGGTGGAGCCTCCGCCCATGGGCGATATCACAGCTGCGGAGGCAAAGGCGATTGCCCGCGGCCGGCTCTGCATTGAGGGCAATATCCAGATCGCTCATATGTATGAACATTCGTCCGATGATGTGCGGCAGGAAACAGAGGCTCTCATCGCGGATGCTTTTGACGATCGCAAGGGCTTAATCGTTTCGCCATCCGCCTCGCCCTATATAAGGGGCGCCGGACGGGCATGCCTGGCTCAGTACAAGGCCATGTTGAACGCGGTCACGGGTTTCAAGGCCTGATCCTTGTCGGATAGTACTGGGATTTCTTGTTGTTTTCTGAATATCATTTGATTGCGTCGCTCAGAGATGCACTCATAGATGCCGGAAACGCAACAATCAATACTCTTTTCAATGCTATCAGATTGTCTGTGCCCCATGGACATCGCTGGATTATGGTCAGCAATACACCAACCACAACCAGTGAAAAAAAATATATTGAAAACACCCGTTTGGCATATTCAATGATGTTCTCTTTGAACATGTAACGATAAAAATTCAAATACACGAACAGTCCGATGAAGATAACGGAAAGACCGCTCAGCATCAGTACGTTTGGAAAGGGAAGCTCTTCGCCGAGGAGCCACGTTTCTTCCGTGAAGGCCACCGGTACCGCAAGCACGGCTGCTCCAACAATAACCTGCATCAAATCGCGAGGGCGAAATTCGACCATGACGGGTTTGAGAAAATGACTCAACACCTTTCCCGTTCCATCGGTTATTGGTATCACCCTGTGCAGATAACCGCCAATCCTTCTGATCGACATCTTTTCTGTCGCCAAAGGGTTCTTTTCAGTTTTATTCATTTGATTTCTCCGGCAACATTGCCGATCAGGCGTTCAGAAAGGAACGTCCGTGGCCAGCAATTCCCGCTTGCCGCGAAAATGCTTGATAACGGGACT
>JAGYMT010000278.1 GCA_018400335.1 Kiritimatiellia bacterium
GTCCGCACGCAGACAGGCGAAGCGAAGGTTATCCTTGGCAGACTGGAACATGCTGGAACAATTGAAAATTGATCACTGACCGCCCGGTGGCGGAAAACCTCTAACATGGAGAGATATCATGGCCCATCCAAAACGCAAGACGTCGAAAAGCAAGCTGCGCATGAGAAAACATGCGCACAAGGTAACCGCGCCCGAGTCCTCTTCCTGTCCGAACTGCGGACAACCCAGACAGTCTCACCGGGTCTGCGCCTCTTGTGGCTTCTACAAAGGCCGCCAGGTGATGTCCATCGAAACAACATAAGCTTCGGGCCGCATTATAATATTTGGAGCTGGCAATGAAGATCGCTGTTGACGCAATGGGCGGCGATTACGCGCCGGGCGAGATCGTTTCCGGGGCGATAGAAGCCGCGCGAAAATTGCCGGGAGTCGATCGCGTTATTCTCGTGGGAAAAGAGGACGCTATTCGCGCCGAGTGCGCAAAGCACAAGGATATTCCCGATAAGATAGAGATATTCCATGCCGGCGAGGTCGTGGAGATGGACGATAGCCCGGCCAATGCCGTTCGGCGCAAGAAGGACTCATCGATCAACCGCTCGGTGGATCTGGTGAAGGACGGCAAGGCGGATGCGATGGTTTCGGCCGGCAACTCCGGCGCGGTCGTGACCAGCGCGACGCTGAAACTCCGAACTCTGGAGGGCATTAGCCGCCCGGCAATCGCGACGGTCATGCCGACCCCCGTCAAGCCTTTCGTACTTATAGATGCCGGGGCCAACACCGAATGCCCCCCCGCTCTCCTGCGCCAGTTCGCCGTGATGGGCTCGATTTACGCCCAGAAGCTGCTCGGCTGCCCCGCGCCGCTGGTCGGATTGATGAGCGTGGGGACGGAAGAGAGCAAGGGAAACGAAATAACGAAAGAGGCATTCCGGCTCCTGGAGGAATCCAATCTCAATTTTCGCGGCAACATCGAAGGTCATGACCTGTTCAAGGGCGAGATTGACGTCGCCGTGTGCGACGGTTTCGTGGGCAACGTGATTCTCAAGACAAGCGAGAGCGTCGCGCACGCCATAAGCACATGGATCAAGAACGAGTTCACGGGGAACTTTCACAGGAAGATCGGTGCGCTCCTGCTCACCGGCGCCCTCAAGGTGATGAAGAGCCGCATGAACCCCGAACTTTACGGCGGAGCGCCGCTTTTGGGTGTGAACGGCGTCTGCATTATCTCCCACGGCGCATCATCGGCCCGGGCCATCTTTAACGCCATCCGGGTCGCCGGCGAATCTGTCGAGCACCGGCTCAACAGCCTTATCAGAGAAGCGCTTTCAAGGGAATCCAAAAAAGAGACCACATAACAGATGGAGCACACAACATGTATGCAAGCAAGATCGGAGTCCGCCCGGTTTCAATCATCGGAACCGGATCGTATCTCCCCGAACGAGTATTGACGAATGCTGACCTCGAGAAGATGGTGGATACCTCGGATGAGTGGATCACTACCCGGACAGGCATCAAGGAGCGCCACATAGCGACAAAAGACCAGGCATCCTCCGACCTCGCCTTCGAGGCCGCGAAGCCGGCGCTCGAACGCGCGCAGGTTAAGCCAGGCGAACTGGACATGATAATCGTGGCATCAATAACGCCGGACATGGCTTTCCCCAGCACGGCGTGTTTCGTGCAGAAAGCGCTCGGCGCCGCCAATGCCGCCTGCTTTGATCTCTCCGCCGCTTGTTGCGGTTTCCTGTTCGCCCTCGAAACCGCCCGCCAGTTCATAGCCTCCGGCTCCATCAACACCGCCCTTGTGATCGCGGCGGAGAAGCTGAGCTGTATCACCGACTGGGAGGATCGGGGCACGTGTGTATTGTTCGGTGACGGCGCCGGAGC
This sequence comes from Kiritimatiellia bacterium, assembly GCA_018400335.1. The sequence goes on from JAGYMT010000278.1 coordinate 1,879, forward strand.
GGCTGTCCTCCAGAGCAGTCCCGGCAGGCGCGGACTGATCACCAGCGTGATGGCATCGGACGGAAACCTCGGCCACCTGCTCAGCCTTCCGGGCGGCGGAAGCAGGAACCCGGCCTCCGAACAGACGCTGAAGGACAGACTGCATTACATAAAGATGACCGGCAGGGAAGTGTTCAAGAGCGCGGTCTCGTCAATGCTCGCCGCGTCCCAGAAGGCTCTCAAGCAAAGCGGCTTGACGATTGATCAGGTTGACTGCATTATACCGCATCAGGCGAACAACCGGATCGTGCAGGCCGTGGGCTCGCGACTCGGCGCCCCGATCGAGAAATACTACCTGAACATGGATAGGTGCGGAAATATGTCCGCGGCATCGGTGGCCGTGGCGCTGAACGAGGCTGTCCGAAAAGGATTCGTCAAGAAGAACGATATAGTGCTCATGATGGCGTTCGGCGGGGGATTCACATCGGCCGCCACTATACTGGAGTGGAACGATGACGGCAATTAATCAGGCTCTTTTATGCGCGGGACAGGGCGCGCAGGCGGTGGGCATGGGCGGCGACCTGTCCGCGGCCCACCCCGAGTGCAAGGCGCTGTTCGAGAAGGCCAATGAGGTGCTGGGCTATGACCTCGCGGCGATCTGCTTCAACGGACCTGAGAGCGAGCTCATCAAGACGGTTCACTGCCAGAACGCGATCTTTGTGACCAGCGTGGCATGCATGACGGCATTGCGAAGCAGGCGCGAAGGGCAGGAACCCGTCGCAGTCGGCGCGGCCGGGCTCAGCCTGGGCGAATGGACCGCGCTTCACATCGCGGGCGCCGTTTCGTTCGAGGATGCGCTTCGCGCGCTTCATGCCCGCGGTCAGTTCATGCAGCAGGCATGCGAGGAGAAGGACGGCGCCATGCTCAGCGTGATCGGGCTCCCGGAGGATGCAGTGCGCAAAGTGGCATCTTCCACGGGCGTGGAGCTCGCGAACCTTAATTCCCCGGAGCAAATCGTGCTATCCGGGGAGAGAAAGACGATTCTGGATGCGGAAAAACTCGCGGTCGCGGCAGGCGCGAAGAAAACGGTTCTCCTTAAAGTAGCCGGCGCCTATCATTCTTCACTCATGGCATCCGCGGCCCGGCAGCTGGAGGATGTGCTTGCAAAGATCGAGTTCCGCGCACCGCGATTTCCCGTGGTCTCGAACGTCACGGCCCTGCCCCACGGCGGACCCGATGATATCCGCCGGAACATGGCGCTCCAGGTCACTTCATCCGTGAGATGGGTGGACACGATACGGTGGTTCGAGCAACAGGGAGTTGAGCGATACATCGAGTTCGGACCGGGGCGCGTTCTATCGGGACTCGTCAAGCGAATCCAGCCCGGGGCCGCACTGTGCAACGTGCAGGACGCCGCTTCGCTGGAGAAGACACTCGCCGCCATTGGGTAGCCGGCAAGTCTCATTCTGCCCTGCCCCCCTGCCGCCTCGTGCGGCAGGAGCGTGAGATTGGGGTGAAAAGCGCGCCTTTTCACCCCAATCCCACCCTCCCGCGACCATGCCAAAGGCATGGCAGGCGCAAGGCTT
>JAGYMT010000279.1 GCA_018400335.1 Kiritimatiellia bacterium
GCGGGGATGGCAGGGGCTCCGTTTCGCCGTCATGCCCTCCCGCGCTTCGCGGGGCTTTCGCCTTGCGCGAAGTCTAGCCGGACTCGGGATTCATACCCCGGAGGCAATTGCGTGGGCAGTGAAGCGTCGGTTGGTCTTCAAGCGCGCGTCTTTTGCCGTAACGCGCGAGCTCACCGAGGCGATGCCTCTCACCGGCTGGCTTTCGGACCATTTAAATGACACGTCCGCCGGTGCGGATGTCATGGCGGCCTATGGCGGAATGATGGCGATGTTCCATGCCTGCGGCTACTCGAACCGTGATTTCAAGCACGAGAACGTGATGTGCACCGTGAATTCGCCGGCCGCCCTTTGGGTCGTGGATCTGGATGGCGTGAGCCGAAAGTGTTTTGTGACGAGGCGACGTGCGCGGAAGGACCTGATGAGGGTGGGCCTCTCTCTCGCGGAACTGGGCTGGCGCCGCGATCCGGATATCCGCGCTTTCTTCGCCGGCTACAATGCCGTGGCGCCGGCCAGGCTGAGCAGAAGCGATTTCCCGCAACCGTGATAAAATTTTCGCCGGGCGAAAATTTTATAAGGAGCGCCCTCCGCCCTCAATGATTCCGCCGCCAACGACAGTGTCCCCGTCATATAATACCGCCGATTGTCCCGGCGCCGCCGCCCATTGCGGCTTGGTGAAGTCAATTTCCGCTCTCTCCAATCCCGCATCGGTCACGACAGCCGGCGCATCGGTCTGTCTGTACCTGATCCTTGCGTTAACCTTCAGCGGCGCCGCGGGCCGCTCGAACGGTATCCAGTTGACTCTCCCGAGCGACAGTTTTGTCTTGAACAGTTTCTCGCGTGAGCCAGCGATGATGGTTGATGTTCCGACGTCAATGCCGAGCACGAAGAGCGGCTCGCCGTGCGCTATGCCAAGCCCTTTTCTCTGGCCTATCGTGTGAAGCGCAATGCCCTTGTGGCGTCCGAGCGTCCTCCCGTCGGTGTCAACAATAGGACCTTCCTTGAGAAGGTCCGGATGCCGCGATGCCAGGAAGTTGCGGTAGTCGCCGCCGGCCAGGAAGCAGATATCGCGGCTCTCCGGCGTTTCGCTGAAATCGAGTCCGAAGGATTGTGAAGTTGCGCGGACCTCCTTCTTGGTCATCGCGCCCAGCGGGAAGAGCGCGCGCCCGAGCTGGCGCTGGGACAGGGAATACAGGAAATACGATTGATCCTTGTCCGGATCGGCACCCTTCTTTAGTAAATGCCTGCCCGTTCCGGGATCGCGGTGGATACGCGCATAATGACCGGTCGCAAGCCGGTCAGCTCCCAATTCGATCGCCTTATCCAGCAGGACTCCCAACTTGATTGAGCGATTGCATTCGACGCACGGGTTCGGCGTGATGCCGTCCAGGTATGCCGCGCACAGGTGATCAATAACTTTCTCTTCGAAGATTTCCGTGCAATCCAGGACCTGGAAGGGAACCCCGAGCTCGGCGGCGATGCGCGCGGCGTCCTCGGCCGCGGATTCCGACCGGTTGCCGGATTCCTTCGGCATGAACACAGGCAGGCGCAGGAACACGCCGATCACTTCGTGGCGCTGCCTGGCGAGCATCGCGGCTGCCGTAGAAGAGTCCACGCCGCCGGACATCGCCACAACGATCTTCTCTTTGTGTGCTTTGTTCACATTGCCAATACTACCCGATGAAGATGAAATCGGCAAGAGGGCATGAAGTTGCCGGACGAACGGTTTGAATCCAGACTCTATAATGAGAATCACCGCCCGTACGCAAATTGCCCTTGACTTACCCCCCCCCACGGCATGGCATTTGTTCCATTAACAAGCAGCGTGAAGAGTAAATCCTTTCAAGCCGGCAGTCGGTGTTGCACAGGCTGTCGGCAATAGCAGATGAAGCGCAGACCTGACATCGTATGGATCTATTGCGACGAGCTTCGCACAGACGCGTTGGGTTGCTACGGGAATCCACACCTGAAGCCGCATACTCCTAACATTGATCGCCTTGCCGCGGGCGGCGTGCGGTTCATCAACAACTTCTGCAATTCTCCTGTATGTGTCTCATCCAGATGCTGCGTTTTGAGCGGTCTCTATCCCGAAGATACAGGCGTTTATAATAACGAAGGCGCTTGGAACAACTTTCGGTTGCCCCGGCGTGTTTTGACTTTTCCCCGTGTTTTCGCGGACAACGGATATGCAACGGCGAATTTCGACAAAATTCATGTTGCCCGGGGTATGTATCCCGGTGAATGTCCCGAAAACGACATATTCCAGTTTCATGATGGCACCGGCGGTGATATGAATTTCTGGCAGCATCTGGGAAAGCAGGCTGTTCAGATGATACGTCCTCCGAGCGGCGGCATGAACGGCGGGATATATCCCGAGGGTGCCCCGTATCCACCCGATTCAGTGACGGAGAACGCGCTGCGTTGGATCGACGAGACGGATACGCCTTTTATGGTGCGGATATCTATACTTCAGCCTCATACGCCGGTGCTTCCGCCGGCGAAGTATGTGAAGCTGCTTGAAGGGCAGGACCCCGGCCTGCCGTCGTGTTCGTTGGAAAGGTTATCCGCGTTTGAAAGGCGCGTTGCCGCCATTCATGCGTTGGACCGGATGCCGCCCGAAGAGCTCAGGGCGGCGCGTCTTCATTACTATGCCCTGGTTTCATGGATTGACGACCAGATAGGCCGCGTATTGGACTATCTCGAGAATAATGGACGCCTGGAAAGCACAATTATTGTTTTCGGCTCGGACCATGGAAACCCCATTGGCGATACAGGAGCATTTGAGAAACACACTTTCACGCCCAGCGTGCATCGCGTGCCGTTGCTTATTTCGCGGCCGGGCTCGATCGCTTCCGGTCAGGAGCGAAATGACATCTGCGACAGCTTGGATATCGGTAAGACACTTTTTGCCATGGCAGGGATCAACGCGCCGAATCAATTTAGAGGACGGAATCTCTTTTCCGATCCTTCTCCTGATGCGATCTACTCGACAATCGGCTTTGGTCAGATCGGAAGTAAGATGGGTCCGAACGGAGGGCGGGGTGAGTGGTACGGCGGAAAAGGCTGGCCGCGACGGAGTTGCATTCGAACAGGCCGCTATCGGCTCGATAAGAATATCCTCATTGACGGCCGAAAACCAGATACCGAAGATGAAGATTTATTCATGGCCGACGTCGTTTCTGACCCAGCCGAAATGACAAACCTGGCCGGAGATCCTCAATATTCAGGCCTGATTCATGAACTCTCCGTGGCGCTTGAGCGACATGCAGAAGGGGCTGTCGAGGTTCCAGGCGAGTGCTTGATAAGATAGGCTTCGAACGAGAATGCACAACCGACTGATTTCGGGTCCATTGACATTCGTGCGTGGGGCGCGTCCCAGGGCACGGTGAACGGGGGCGCGGGAACTATCTAGAGCTTATTCGAAAAGGCATTTAATAGCCACGAAA
>JAGYMT010000028.1 GCA_018400335.1 Kiritimatiellia bacterium
ATTCGAGAAGTTCGCGCGCTGCGCCCTTGCCAGAGAGCCCAGGCGCGCTCTGCTCTCTCTGGCCACCGGCTCCGGCAAGACGTTTATCGCCGTCAATCTGCTCAAGCGCGCCGCCGATTGCGGACAACTGAAGCGCGCGCTTTTCGTATGCGACAGGGACGAACTGCGCTCGCAGGCGCTGCGTGCGTTCCAGAACGTCTTCGGCGCCGATGCCGCGGAGGCCTTCCGCAAGCCGGACGGCAAGAACAATGCCCGGAACGCCCGCATTCACATCGCAACTTATCAAACCCTGGGCATTGACGCCGCCGACGGAACCGCGGACGCCGCCTATGCGCCTGAAGCGGAAGAGAAGACCCTGCTTGACGAGTTTTACACGGAGAACCATTTCACCCACGTGGTCATTGACGAGTGCCACCGCTCGGCATGGGGCAAGTGGTCGCGCGTGCTAATCCGCAACGACGAGGCCGCTCATATCGGACTTACGGCTACGCCGCGCCGCCTGAAATGCGCCGAGAAGAACAGGGAGGCGGATGAGGACGCCAGGATCACCGCAAATAAAATCGAATACTTCGGTGAGCCGGTCTACGAATACGACATGGCGCAGGCAATCGAGGACGGCTACCTGGCCGCATGCGACATCGAGGCCTTCGATCTTTTCCACGACAACAAGAAGGTCAATGAGCGCCTCAGCGGCGTTTCCCGCGAGGACCTGAAGGGCAAGCAAATCAGGGATGCCACCACGGGCGCGAGCCTGCCTATCGAGTCGGCTGACGATCACTACACCGCCGAAAAGATAGAGGGGCGTCTTCTCATGCCCGACCGCGTTGCCGCGATGTGCAACGACCTGTTCGCCCACCTGCTCGCAACAGGGGGACCGGAGCAGAAGACCATCATCTTCTGTGCGCGCGATCGTCACACTGACGACGTGGCGACCATACTGAACAACCTTTACGCCCACTGGTGCGCGGCCAATGGGAAGGAACGGCTGGAATTCTACGCGTTCAAGTGCACGGCGAAGAGCAGCGGCAACGATCAGCTTCCAGACCTGCGCGCCTCGTCGCGCAGTCATTTCATAGCCGCTACCGTTGACCTTCTCACGACGGGCGTGGACGTGCCCTGCGTGAAGAACATCGTCTTCTTCAAGTACATGAAGTCGGCGATCAGCTTCCATCAGATGGTCGGACGCGGCACACGGATTGACGAGGTGACCGGAAAACTCATGTTCCGCGTGTATGATTACACCGATGCGACGAGGCTGTTTGGGCAGCCGTTTATCACGAAGCCTCCGATCGGAGGTGGTGGCGGCGGGCCAGGGCCGGAGCCTCCCTTGCCGACCGAGCCCACAATCAGCGTCGAGGGCTTCGACGTGCACGTCACTCACGCCGGAAGTTTCATCGTCATTGACGTGGACGGAAAGGCGATGCCCATTCCCATCGCCGAGTACAAGGCGCGCTTGGCCGCCCGGCTCGTGCAGGAAGCGCGCACGCTCGACGAATTCCGCGCGCTCTGGGTCAACCCGCCATCCCGGAAAGAACTGCTCGACACTTTGGTCACGGGCGGCTGCTCGCCTTCCGTCGTTCGCATGGTGGACGACAAGCAGGCCTACGATCTTTACGACATCCTCGCCGAGCTCGGCTGGGGCATGAGTCCGCGCACGCGCCGGGACAGGACACTCGCATTCAGCTACAAGCACGAGGACTGGCTCAACGCGCTCCCGCAACCCGTCGGCATGACCATCCGCGCTATTGCCGGCCAGTTCGCGCGCGGCGGAACCGAAGAGCTTGAGAACCCGCACATTTTCCAGATTCCGGACGTCAAGAAGGCCGGCGGCCTGGCGGCCCTTCAAGCCGCAGGCAATCCCGCCGAACTCCTGCGCGAGACAAAGAAGAGGATGTTTGCGGCATGAAAGATAATGAGTATCCTGTGTATACAGTTGAACAAGCCATTCTGTGCATTCGAGGTCAGAAGGTTATCTTAGATACGGATTTGGCCCTAATCTATGGCGTAGCCACCAAGGTGTTGAATCAAGCTGTAAAGCGCAATTCCAAACGGTTTCCACCGGATTTCCTGTTTCAACTTGATCCGCAGGAGGTTACAAACTTGAAGTCACAATTTGTGACTTCAAGTTCACAACCAGATGACAATCAACATGATGGAAAGCGCTGGTCACAATTTATGACCAGTTCATCTCATGGAGGACGCAGGAAGTTGCCCTACGCCTTCACTGAACACGGCGCCATTATGGCCGCCACGGTGCTGAACAGTCCGCAGGCCGTGGAGATGAGCGTTTTTGTCGTTCGGGCCTTCATCAAGATGCGAGAGCAACTGGTAAATAGGACGGAAATGGAAAAGCGGCTGGCTGAGATCGAAAAAGGACTGCTTTCCCACGATGCCGCGCTGCGCGACCTCTATTCAAAAATCCGCCCGCTCCTCCTCCCGCCGCCTGTTCCACCGAAGAAACCCATTGGATTCCAAGTAAGAGAACGACGCGCGAGATACGGAACTAGAAAAAGCAAATGATGGCGACCATGCAAGAGACAGCGACAGAACTCCCAAAACGCCTGCCCGCAGGCTGGCGTTGGGTGAAGCTGGGGGAGGTGTTGAAAGATGTTCTTACAGGATTTGCCTGCGGAGAACGCGATGAAGCTGGCATAATTCAACTGCGAATGAACAATATCGACACTAGGGGGAACTTTCTGTGGGACGAATTTTTGCGGGTTCCCGCTTCTCCTGAAGTCAAGGCCCGATATGGATTGGTGGTTGATGACGTCCTTTTCAACAACACCAACAGCACCGAGCTTGTGGGAAAGAGTGCGATCTTCCGCGGACATCAAGAAGCTGTTGTTTTCAGCAACCACTTCACGCGGCTGCGTCCGAGCCGGAATGCACTTCTGCCGGAGTTCCTTGCGGCCTGGTTGCTTCAGCACTGGCAGCTTGGTGTATTTGCAAACATCTGCAACCGCTGGATTGGTCAAAGCGCCGTGAAGCCCAGCAAACTGCTCGCCCTAGAAATCCCCCTCCCCCCTCTCTCCGAGCAGCGTCGCATAGCGGCGCTGCTGAACGACCAGCTGGCGGCGGTGGAGCGGGCGCGGAAGGCGGCGAAGGAGGAACTCGCCGCAATCAATGCCCTGCCCTCGGCTTTGCTCCGCCGGGCATTCAATGGAGATCTTTGAGCGATGAAGAAGAACACGGACATAAAAAACCACACGGACAAACACCCCGCTTCGCCGCTGCGGCTTCGCAGGGCAAGCGGACTGTCGCAGGCGAGTGAGGGTGATAAGCTCATCCCCAAACACGGCGGATATGAGCACACAAAGACCTGGCAACTTGCCGACCTGATCTATGACATCACCGCGCGCTTCTGCGATAAATACGTGGATCGGCGCAGCCGCACGCACGACCAGATGGTGCAGGCGGCGCGTAGCGGCGCCCAGAATCTGCAGGAAGGCAGTGTGGATTCGGCGGTCTCGAAGAAGATCGAAATGAAGCTCACCGGGATTGCCAAGGGCAGCCTCATGGAGCTTCAGCGCGACTACAAGAAGTTCCTGAAGCACCGCGATCTGCCCGAATGGCCGCCCAATCACCCGGCGCTGACACGCTTCAAGGCGCTGCGCTGCGCCACGCTGGACGAATTTCGCGCCTGGGTGGCGGAAGAAGTGCAGCGGGCCGGGCAAGAGGGAAACACGGACCCGCACGGACAAAAAGGGACGCCAAACACTGTGACGAGTTCCCATGGCGTTGCCGGTCCGTGCAAGTCCGTGCATGTCCGTGTCTCTCCGGGAGACTTGCCCGCCGTGGGTGCAGCCAACGGCGCACTTTCCCTGCTGAATCTTTGCATTCACCTCATTGGCAACCAAATGGAGGCGCAAGCCGACGCCTTCGAGAAGGAAGGCGGTTTCACGGAACGCCTCTACCGGCGGCGCACCGCACGACGACAACAAGGAACTACCTGAATATGGCCAAGAAGAACAACGGAACCGTGCCTGCGCCGCGAAGCGCAGCGGCGCGGCAGGCAGGCGGCAAGAAGCACGCCACCCAACAGTCTGTTGACCAGGCTGTCAAGTCTATCTGCGACATTATGCGCCGGGGGAATTGCGCCGGGGCATTGCAGTACGTCCCGGAACTGACATGGATTTTGTTCCTGCGCATTCTCGACGAACGCGAGGAACGCGAGCAGCACGAGTCCGAGGCCTTGGGCGTGCCCTTCAAGCCATCGCTGGAACATCCCTACCGCTGGCAGGATTGGGCCGCCCCCGGTGGCGCGAAACGAAAAGAACTTCAGGAAGACGCGCTGGGTTCGTTCTTCGGTTTCGTGAACACCGAGCTCCTGCGCTATCTCAAGGGCCTGAAGAACAAGCCCGACGCTTCCCCGCGTCAGAAGGTAATCAGCGAAGTCATGACCGGCGTTGAACGTGTCAGAGTCGACACTGAACGCAATTTTCTCGATGTACTGGACAAGGTTAACGAGATCACGGCCGAGACCGTGGACACGACGCACGTCTTTACGCTTTCGCAGGTGTACGAAGGACTCCTACTCAAAATGGGCGAGAAGGGCAACGACGGCGGCCAATTTTTCACGCCGCGCCAGGTGATTAAGGCAATGGTGCAGGTGATAGCGCCGAAGGTGAACCATACCGTCTACGACCCGGGTTGCGGAACCGGCGGGTTCCTTGCACAGAGCTACGAATTCATGCGCGACCGCTTGGGCAATGGAGCGACTGCCGAACAGTGGGAAACGTTGAAACAGCGGACCTTCTGGGGGCGGGAGAAAGAAAACCTCATCTATCCCATCGCACTGGCCAACCTCGTGCTGCACGGTGTCGACAAGCCGAACCTCTGGCATGGCAACACTCTGACCGGCATGGAAATCTATGGCGGGCTTTTCGCTGGCGCGCCGGGTCAGTTCGACGTGATCCTGACCAATCCACCGTTTGGCGGGAAGGAAGGCAAAGACGCCCAGACCAACTTCGACTACAAGACCAGCGCGACCCAGGCTCTCTTCCTCCAACACGTCATCCGAAGCTTGAAGGACGGTGGGCGTTGCGGGATCGTGCTCGATGAAGGACTGCTGTTCCGCACAAACCAGGACGCCTTCGTCAAGACCAAGCAGAAACTCCTGAACGACTGCGATGTCTGGTGCATTGTGAGCTTGCCCGCCGGCGTTTTCACGGCGGCGGGCGCGGGCGTGAAGACAAATCTGATCTTCTTCACGAAGGGCAAGCCGACGCGCAAGATCTGGTACTACGATCTGACCGAAATCAAGGTCCGCAAAAAGACACCCCTCATGCTGAAGCATTTCGAGGAATTTATTCGCCTGCTCCCTGATCGCGCCGATTCCGAATTGAGCTGGACCGTGGACATGGACGAACGCAAGCGGCTAGCGGCCGAAGAGATCCGCCCCTTCAAGGAAGAGGCCAGGAAGAAGGCACGTGAAGCCGCTGAATGCAAGGACAAAGAACAATCCAAGGCACTCAACAAGGAATCCAAGGCGGCGGCGGGCAAGGCGAAAGAAATCGAGGATGCGGTTTACGACCTGAAGGCCGTCAACCCGAACAAGAAGCCCGTGGTGGACACACGTACACCGGAAGAGCTGCTTGATCTGATCGAGGCCAAGGGGAAAGAGATTGCGGAAGCGCTGGCGGTGTTGCGGGCGTCTCCGAAGTAACGGGAGCAATGCAAGGTGCTTACGAGAATCAACGAAATTAAGTGCATAGGGTCGGTGGGCACTCTCCATCCGGGCAAAGGCAACGAATTCTCGTTCAGTAAACAAACTGTGCTCCTTGCCGATAACGCCGTGGGCAAAACCACGCTTGCCGCGATCCTGAAATCTTACGGGCGGAAGGATCCATCGCTCTTGGCTGCTCGCGCGAAGCTTGGTGCCCCGAGCAAACCCTCCGCGATTCTTGAGTTCGATGGGGACATTGTACGGTTCCAGGATAATTCCTGGCATGGCTCCCCAGCCAAGGAACCTACCCTCGCCATATTCGACCAAGCGTTCATCAATGAAAACGTCTTCTCCACAGAGGTAACGTCCGACCACCTCAAGAACATGCACCTTATCGTTCTCGGAGCGAAGGGGGCTTCGCTTAATATGGATTTGGAGAAGGCAAAAGAAGCTGAGCGCGTTGCTCGCCGCAAGTTCAAGACGCTTGAGGACGAACTTGGAAAACGAAAAAAAAACACGGGGAGAGCGGATTACCTCGATCTTCCGAAGAACGTAACTGAAAGGACTGTGTCGGAGGAGCTAAGCAAACGTGAGGGCAGCCTCAAGGCGCTTCAGCAAAAGCCGACCATTGACGCGCTTGAGCCTCCAAAGCCTCTCAACTTCGCACTCGGGAACTTCACTGCGCTCCGCGAGGCTCTGAGCAAAGGTGCAGACACCGCTCATGAAGAAGCGCGAGCTCGCGTGAAGAACCGCCTCGACGAAGCGCTATGCGGCCACGAGAAGGCTGAAGCGTTCCTTCAGACCGGCATGGAACTGCGACCCGCCGATGCGACATGCCCTTTCTGCGGCCAGCCGCTTGAACCCGTTAATGACCTGCTTGCGGATTACAAGCAGTACTTCGACGAAGCATTTGAGAAACAGAAGAAAGATGTCGTCGAGCGCCTAACCAGATTTCGTGACTGGTCTCCAGAAACCCAGCTCAACAAACTTCAGGCTGCTCAATCCACTGCGGAAGCGGTGCGCGAGAAGTGGAAAGCGTACGTTCCGGAGATCCCCGAGATCCCCAGTCTCACGCCGATGATCGAGGGCGCGCTCCCGACTGCACGGTCTCTGCACGAGCAGTGCACCACTGCTTTTGAGAAGAAGATTGCATCGCTGGACCACAAGCCGGACCTCGCGCTCCTTGACGAACTTGAGCGGGGCGTCCGCGATGTGAAGGTCAAAGCCGATGAATGCGACAGTGTGATTGCTGACATCACCGGAAAGACCATCGCCTTTAAGCAGTCCCTGGGCAAGGCGGATTCCGTTTCTCTCCAAGCAGAGGTGAAGACTTTGCGGGCGGTTGGGGAGGCCCTCCACAAAGAGGCGGATGGTTGGCGTGTCGCGTACAATACCGCCAAGGATGTAGAGCAGAAGGCCAAGCAGGAGCGTGTAAGGCTTGATAAGGGACTAGAGGATTATTGCCTCAGCAAGTACAAGAACTTTCGCCAGGGAATAAATGACGTGCTCCGCGATTTTGGCTTGAAGTTCCGTGTTGATGATTTGGATCACAAGTCGTCATTACAAAGCAGCCAAATCTCGGCAACTCTGAGTTTCAGTGTTGACGGCGTCTCTGTTTCCGCTGTCAACCGTCAGGAGACGACACCCTGTTTCCGCAACACCTTGAGCGAAAGCGAGAAGAACGCATTGGCTTTTGCCTTCTTCGTCACAAACCTTCTGCAGTCCGAGCATTTGGACCGAACCATCGTGGTTCTGGACGACCCCCTGTCGAGCTTTGATGATAATCGTAGAGAGCAGACCGCCGCATGGGTTTCCGCCATAAGTCAGAATTGCGAGCAGGTGCTTGTATTTACCCACAGGAAGGACTTGCTGGGCTTGCTGCACGGGCAACCTTCATTTGACGGTCGTTTCTTCAAGCTGGAGATTGATGCAAGCGGTTCGGCTGACCTTGCGCAGTACGAGGTTAAGGAGGCCCAGCGCCACGAGCACGAAAAGCGTGTGGCCCAGCTTGGGTCCCTCGTGGCGGGGGAATCGACGGAGACCGAGACCGTGCCGTTGAGAATACGTCGGATGCTCGAATTCGTGCTTCGTCTGAAATACTGCCGGCACTTACACGGCGAGCGCGATTTGACGGCGTTGATCAATCGGCTGCGCGAGGTCAATGCGATTACAAACGATGTGGCCGAGAAACTACGTTACCTCAACAAACGCACCCAGACGGGTTGCCACGCAGAGGCAGAGCAAGACCCTGTGCATGACCTTGGGCTTCAAGACTGGAAGAGCATAGCGCGGAAGGCTCTTGAAGCACTGGACGAAGTCTGATTGGAAAGCAGAGTGAGAGATCAAGCATTACAAAAGCTCCGCCAAGCCCTTGCGAACCCGACAGCGGATTTTCGCGCCGGCCAGTGGGAGTGCATCGACGGCATTCTGCGCAGCCAGCGGCAGTTGGTCGTTCAGAAGACCGGCTGGGGCAAGAGCATGGTCTACTTCCTGGGCACGCGGCTTCTGCGGGACCAGGGGAAGGGGCTCACGATGCTTGTCTCGCCGCTTTTGTCTCTCATGCGCAATCAGATCCTCGCCGCGGACCGCATTGGGATCCATGCGGAGACGATCAACTCCAGCAATACAGACGATTGGGCGGCGATAGAGGCACGCTTGCTGGCGAACAAGGTCGATATTCTGCTGATTTCCCCTGAGCGGTTGGCGAATGACGACTTCCGGGACCGGGTTCTTCTTCAGGTGGCGAATCGTGTCGGCTTGTTTGTTGTCGACGAGGCGCACTGTATTTCGGACTGGGGGCATGATTTCCGCCCCGATTACCGGCGGATTGTCCGAGTCTTGCAGGCATTGCCCAAGAATATCCCGGTTCTGGCAACCACAGCCACGGCAAACGACCGCGTGGTCAACGATGTCGCCGCCCAACTCGGGGTGCTTTCGGTTGTGCGCGGGCCACTCATGCGGGAGACGCTTGCGCTTCAAAACATCTGGCTGCCGAGTCCTGCCGCGCGCATGGCCTGGCTGGCGGAGCAACTCAAGAATCTTCCGGGAAGCGGCATCATCTACACGCTGACCATTCGGGACTCGGAACGAGTCACTGAATGGCTGAAGCAGAACGGGTACAATGTCGAGGCCTACCACGCGAAGATCGACTCAAATGCGGATGCGGAGAATTCGGACGGCGAACGGATGCGGCGTGAGGACCTGGAGACCCGACTCCTGAATAATGACGTCAAGGCTTTGGTTGCCACCGTCGCTCTGGGCATGGGTTTCGATAAGCCGGACCTCGGTTTTGTGATTCACTTCCAGAGGCCGGGTTCGGTGGTTCATTACTATCAGCAGGTCGGCCGTGCAGGGCGCGCGGTTGACCATGCGTATGGCATTCTTCTGAGCGGCGAGGAAGACAAGGAGATAACGGGTTTCTTCATCCGAAGCGCATTTCCGCCGCAGGCGCACGTTGACAAGATACTCGGTGCGCTGAATGCCGCCGATGCCGGTTTATCCGTTCCCATGATGCAGAAGGAACTCAACCTTTCCTATGGCGACATCCAGAAATGCCTGAAGCTACTGGCGGTTGAGACGCCCTCGCCGGTAGCGAAGATCAACAGTGCCTGGAACGCAACCCCTGTGAACTACGAAATGGATCGTGAGAAGATCGAAAACCTGTGCGAACTCCGTCAAACCGAACAGGCGCAGATGATCGAATACATGAAGTCGAGCGACTGTCTCATGGTTTTTCTGGGCCGCGCACTGGATGACAAGACGATCCAACCCTGTGGGAAGTGTGCGGCATGCGTAGGGCATCCTCTCGTGCCGGAAACCGTCAGCCCGGACATGGCCAACCGTGCAGGAATATTCCTCAAGCGAAGTTATCAGCGCATTGAGCCCCGCAAGCGCTGGCCTGCGAAGAGCATGTTTGAACACTATCCTTTCGAGAGCACGGTCATTCCGCCGGAGATGCTGGCCAGCGAAGGAAGGGCTCTGTCCCTCTGGGGCGACGCGGGCTGGGGCTGCATGGTTCGCGAAGACAAGTATCAGACTGGCCATTTTCGGGATGACCTCGTGAACGGCTGCCTTCAACTGCTTGAGGCGTGGAATCCTGATCCGAGGCCGACCTGGGTTACAAGCATACCTTCTATCACGCATCCCGATCTCGTGCCGGACTTCACGAGGCGACTTGCAGCGGCGCTGGGTCTGCCGTTCTCTCCATGCGTGAAGAAGATCCGCCAGAATGAGCAACAGAAGCACATGCAGAACAGTTTTCAGCAGGCAAAAAATCTCGACGGCGTGTTCGCCGTTGAACAAACCGAAATGCCGGACGGCCCTGTGCTGCTCTTGGATGACATGGTGGATTCCAGGTGGACATTCACCGTGGCCAGCGCATTGCTGCGCCTGGCCGACTGCCCGGCGGTGCTGCCTCTGGCCCTGGCACTGAACTCGCCGAGAACCGATTGAGGAGTGTGAACTATGACGACTGAACTGATTACCGAGAACGCGAAAGCAATTCTCCTTCTTTGCGGGCGCTTCAGCCCATCTGACGATGCCGAAGCAAAGCCCCTTAACATCCGGGAATACGATGAAGTTGCCGCATGGTTGGTCCAGAAGAGCTGGTGGCCGGCGGACTTGCTTAGCGAAGAAAATCAAGGGGCGCTCACTGAGGCGTTTGCGCCGGTGCCCCCAGGGCGAATAAAGACGCTCCTGGGGCGCGGCGCGAGCATGGCGATCTCGATCGAGAAATGGATCAACAAAGGTCTTTGGTTGCTATGTCGAAGCGATGAGGATTATCCTCAGAGGCTGAAGCAACACTTAAAGCGGACAGCCCCGCCGATTCTGTATGGTGCGGGAGACCGTTCGTTGCTCTCCAAGGGCGGTTTGGCGGTTGTCGGCTCACGGCATATCAACGGAGAAGCAGAGGATTTTGCTCGTGCCGTTGGACGCAATGCCGCCCAAGCGGGTATGCAGTTGGTGTCGGGCGCGGCGCGTGGAGTGGACGAAACGGCCATGCACGGCGCGTTTGAGGAAGGTGGAGCCGTGGTCGGCGTCATGGCGGACAGTTTGCTTCGTGCCGCTGTCTCGGGAAAATACCGCGAAGGGATTCGCAGTGGCCAACTGGTTCTGATCTCGCCGTACAACCCCGAGGCGAGATTCAATGTTGGGAACGCGATGGGGCGGAACAAGTATATCTACGCACTGGCCGAATACGCAGTCGTCGTGAGTTCTGATTTCGAGAAAGGCGGCACGTGGGCCGGGGCCGAAGAGGAACTGCGGCGCGAGCCCGGCCGTCCGGTGTTCGTCAGGACCGGCAGTGGTGTTCCGAAAGGTA
>JAGYMT010000280.1 GCA_018400335.1 Kiritimatiellia bacterium
ACCCTTTATATCGCATCGGATGGGCAGTTTGCTCCTAACACTTTATCGTACACTTAGTCCCACGCTTAAACCCACCCTTACTTGGTTACACCTAAACGACCCGCTTGATCGTAAGTGCCCGTCGATCAGCGACTAAGCAGTTGGATTAAGGGTAACCAAGTAAGTGTGAGATCAAGTGTGCGTTTAAGTGTTGGCTTAAGTGTCAAGATGCCCTCCCTTGTCAATTCTACTTTCCGAGGTTACGGTTTTACGGCTAGGCGTCACCATTTGAATGCTATCACGTTTTTATTCAATTTTTGACCGTACCGCGGCAACGCCGTCTTTTTCTGCCGCCTCATTCCCGAAAACATACGGGCAAACTACTCCGGTGAAACCTCCATCTCGGGCAAAGTCGGTATCTTCTGCTCCTGAACCCATACGCTCAGGTGGCCACTCGGTGGATACGGCTTGATCCTCGGATGGGTGGTGCGCAGGGATGTTTGTACGGCAATTGTTACCTCACCGTCAGCAAACTCCGGCTTGAGATCCGCATAGATGTGCCCGCCGCGCGGCTGTCCCCCCTGCCGCTTGGCCACACCTGCACCCGATTCGGCAAGCAGCTTGCCGTCGGCATAGATCTTGTAGCCGGTGCCGGCATTGATATGATTGCTGCCGCCCACAAGAATGCGATAGCGATGACCTTCCTTCAGCGGAGGGATCTTGAATGTCTGCCGGATGCGAATCACATGCTTTTCCCACAGGGTCTTCGGCACTACGCCGCAACGACACTCGCTGTCATCAGCACAGCCGCCAAGCGCAACCATCTCGCCACCGCGCTGACCAAACGGAGCCATGCCGACCTTCCAGCCGGCCTTCTTCGCATCAAAATCCTTTGCAAACCACGCTGGGTACTCCTCCCCGGCATCGGAGCTGAAATAGTACCACTCCCCGTTCTTCATGTCCGGACCAAAGTCGTGCCAATTGTAATCAGTGATCTCGATGGCCCTGTAGTAGTTTACCAGACTGTCGATGCCGTCACGCAGGAACTGGGATATCCGCGCGGGTTTCCTGCCATCGGCAAGCGCATGCAAATTCGCCAATGTATTTGGATTGCTGACGTACGAGGCAATCATACCGTCGACAACCAATGGCTCCAGCGCACTCTTTCCCGCCTCTTTCTGCGCCTCGGTCAGCTCCGTTTGCGCCTTGTCATCCATTGCCGGCTCTTTGGGCGCCGGAGGACATTCCACCTTAACGTCCTCCATCATGCTGGCCATGGCCCTGCCCAATGCATCGCCGACAAGCATATAGGTTTCGGCGTTGTGATTATAATGGTAATCGGTCGCGGTGGGCGACTCGTTTGCCGGACGCCAGTAACCGCGCGCATCCACGCTTGCCACGTTGCCAGCAAACTCAGGATGCTGGCCGGCATCACCAACCGCCATCTGCGCCGCATGAACACCATGCCATTTTTCGGGAAGATTCCATCCATGAAAAGCCACCGTGGCGACAGCCGCCTTCATCTCCGGCACATTGAACTCCTTGCGCAGGTCCTTGATCAGGTTGACGAGACAGGCCTCGTACTCCTCCTTGGACTTGCCGGCGTCCTTGTGCCCCTGCCACCACACAAATCCGGCTATCTCGTAGCCCTGCCCCTGGTAGCCGGGGATCACCTGGTCTATCTTGCCGAGGACCGTCTTTACACCCGTGATCATCAGATCCCATTCCTTGCCTTCCCACTCGTTGCGCGGTTCCCCATAACCGCTGGATGGCGGCCTGAAGTCAAATGTAAGCGCCCGGTTCCCCATCGAACTCTCGATCAGTAGGACCTGTTCGTCATGCGCCTGGCCCATGACGAAACCGAACGCCACCTCGGGGCCGATGAATTTCCCGTTCGATGTGGCGGTCAGATCCTCCCATTTGCCGTCAGGATTGACCCGCGCCTCGGCATACGTGACATCCTTGCGGACGGTCCAGTTGCCTTTGTCGTCAACCATCCAGGGAAACGTTCCTTCCTTCTTCACCACCGTTTCAAGATCTCCCCGACCTTGCAGCCCAATCTGCTCCATCCAGAATGCAGCGGATCCACCCTTCATATAGGCAATCGTGACCGGATAACGCTTGCCGGTCTCAAGCTCAACGTCGGTCAGGACCGCCTGCGAACCCTTTACTCTGCGGTAGACTTCCTTCCCTTCTAATGTCGCGACAGCATAGCGACTGTCGCCATGCCCCACATGCACACGGTATGTACCGTTGACCGGCACCTCGACGAACGTTTTTGCCACGACTGTATGAGGTTCATCCATGGAAGGGAGCATCTGCGTTACAGCGCCGAGATCAACGGCTTTCTCCTCAGCTGGCTTCAGCTTCGTGTAGTCCGCCTCCGCGTCGTACGCGCCCTTGTAGAGAGCCGCCTTGCCGCCCTGGGCATCGCCCGAAGCCTCCTGGAAAACAGTGAGCTTGACCACCGCGTGTCTACCGGGCGAACCCCAGACCGAGAGGTCGCGCGGGATCACGTTCGGATCGGCAGTCAAAAAGATGCTGGTGTAAGAAGGTCTGGAACCGCTGATATAACCAAAACCCAGCATATTCGACTGGCCAGCCAGAATGTAGACCTTCACCGGCTTCTTCGGGTTACCGGGCTTGCCGTCCGGATCCGGCATCACCAGCGGCACATCAAGCCCCTGCTTAGGAATCAAATCCCCCGGGGGCGAAACGTCTTTCTTACGCGAAACCGCTTCCCCGCCGGCCCGGACTGAAGACATTACACACACAGCCGCAAATAGCGCTGCATACAGACTGTTACGAAATACCGTTATTTTCATTGTATCCCTTTCTCTATATCAACCCATCTTGTTTCATTTACCCTGAGCTTAACGCGGTTCCTGCTCCCGGCCTCGCCCTGTTTCTTCTGGTTGTGAAGAAAGTATAACACCCTGACCCTATAAAAAAAAGAGTCTATTTGCGTCAATAGTATCTCACTTTGCGTCAAAGAGAGAAAGGGCATGCGCTGAAGATGGCATCAGACATTGTATTCCCCCGCCTACTGCTCACGTTTGCGGCTATCCTCCCGAATCCCTTTTTGCGCATTTTGCTCCTTTTTGCGGCTATTCTCCCAAAGCCCACTGTTATTTTTTTGGCCGCAAAAAAGCGCAAAAAACGCAAAATAGAATACAACCCAAAAGAAAATCTGCTCAATCTGCGCAATCTGCGGATAAAATCGATGTAAATAACACAGCAAGAACCCGGACGCCCAACAACCGACAGACTTACAAGTACTTTGAGTTCAGCATGATACGATATATGTAAGTAATACGTTCCGTCTTCCGGAGTAATGAGTGTCCTTAACTTTCTCCCTTTTGCGGCTATCCTCCCAAATCCTTATGTTATTTTCCCTTTTGGCCGCAAAAAAGCGCAAAAAACGCAAAATAGAATACAACCCAAA
>JAGYMT010000281.1 GCA_018400335.1 Kiritimatiellia bacterium
ATCTCCGAACCCTTCTGAAAAATCCTGAGCCCCTCATAGCCCGCGTCGGGATCGCCGGGCGGGATCAGGCGGCTCCAACCGTCGAGAGCGAGTGATGAGTCGAAGAACGCATGTATCGAGCCTGTGCCGGCGGGCGCGGCAGAGAGCTCTAGACTGGTGCCGGTAGCCTCGATGCTGATGGCCGACCTGACCACGCTGTCGGGATAGAACGGCGGCTCCCGAGGATCGTTTGAGGACGGAGGCGCCAGCGAGCGAGCGAAATCCTCCGGCGACTGCACGATCGCGAACAGGAGTACCCGGTCTTCAAACTTGAGCGCGATTACGCGTAGGATTTCATCACCTGTCCGCGTGGTGGCGAGGCCCATGGCTTCACTAGTCTCGAATTCGAGGAATTTGAAGCCCGTAACGTTACTCAGTTCGCGCATCGCGGAATCAAGAGTGCCTGAACCGCCGATCACCTCCAGCCGTCCGCCGCCGCCGTTGATGCTCACGTCGCTCCGGAACACTTCCTGCCAGCGCCCGGCGACGCTGAGCCGCTCCGCCAGAGTCGAGGCGCGCCGCCTCCAGAATACACGGCTGAAAGACGGCGCCGCGGCGCAGAAGATCAACAGGCCGCACGCGGCGACCATTACAACTTGTCTTGATGTCCGGTTCATGGTTTCAATAGATTCCCTTTGTCCACACCAGCCATGCCTGGCTTTCAGCATAAATTGCAGGACGATTGTAAATCAGGCTCCTGATGACGGGAAAGGTGGATACCGGCGCCCGACCTTCCCCGTAAACGAAAAAGAAAATATTTGTGACGCCTATTCCGTCCCCTGTTTCCGAAAGAGTATTGCCGGGAAGAAAGTCGGCCAGCTCGTCGGAGCTCGCAACCGACGCTATAGCTTGCACGGTTTGCGCGGCATTCGGCGCGGGAAAAAGAAGGTCATCGGCCGTGTAGGACTTACCGTCCGGGCCGACCCCCCAGCTCAGAATATACGCTGTTGCTCCGCCATCGGATAATTCATCGGACATAGCAGCATACCCCGCATTTTCGCGAGCGGTGATCATCGTCTGCGTATGCGCGTTGGCAAGACGGCCGATCTGGATGAGGCCGGCGAAAAGGACCAGAATCACAACCAGTCCGACAGCCAGCTCAACCATTGCCTGCCCGGCGGCGCGGGATTTGTTATGCTTGATTTTCAGTGCTGCGACCATACGAGCCAATCCCTTTATACTTTGCACCAAGTTAGCCAACCGGAGAAAAAATTTTCCGCGAAACTGGCTGGCAGTTACCCGGATTTAACCAGTCTTCGGAGCAACACGATCAATGCGCCCGCCGCCGCCCGCCACCCGGCGAGCCGCCAGGGCCGCCTTCCGATTCGCAGGGATGCAGAAGCTCCCCATACTCGTCCGTTGCGGCCAGCCAGTCAAGGCCGTCCTGTCGGAAGCCTGTGCCTTCAATATCCTCCCACGTTACCAGCTGGCGGCAGAACCAGCAGTCCGCATCGAGATCCGCCGTGCCGTTCAACATGTAAAGCGGCAGATGAAATTCAATATGATCACGCCATTCGAGATTGTAAGAGCCGCCCTCCGGCGCGGAGGACGTGTCCACCGGAATCAGGCGCACTTCCCGAAAGGCCGGCAGCACAAGTGAATACAAGTTCGGCCTCAGCTCGGTCTCCCCGTCCGCGAGAAAGCCAAAGGGCTTCGCTGCGGCGGTCCATGTGATTCTTGTTCCCGAGGCGCCGGGAGTAATCCGTTCCGTAGTGGCCTCTATGCGGGTGGCGGCGTCCGCTCCGGCATAGTCATACTGCGGCCTGACAGTGCCTGCAGCCGGGAAAGGCTCTGCGCCTTCGATGGAGAACGCGGACCACGCGCCCCATCTTGCCGGATCATAGACCATCCAGACGCAGGCTATCTCCGAGGCGGCATTGGATATCGCCGATCCACCAAGGCCGCGATCAACGGCAAGATCGTTCAACACGGAAATCATGGATGTGCCGCCCGGCAGGATGGCGGCAAAGGGTGCCAGACCGAGCCCGAATATTTCGCTGTTGGAAGGATCTGTTTGCTGCACCATGGGGGGTAATTCAGGCCAGGATTGATAATCTGTGTATGTCTCCAGGAGGGTATAGGCATTCCACCGGAACCAGCACCAGTCCGAGGCCGCCACGGCGTCATAAAAACTCATTGTGAGAAGCATGTGTCCGCCCGAATAATCGCGGTAAAACTGCGCATTATCCGGTCCGGCAGTCACGCCCTCGGCAGCAATGTCAAGCAGCAGGGACCCGTATTCATCCCAACAGCCGGAAAAAGGTTCATTGAATACATCAATATATTCTTCAAGCACAGCATTGGCATTTGATGTCAGGCGATCACTGAAAGAATGATTGATGAAAATGCCGTTATGCTTGGCGGCCTGCTGGGCCGCCAGCAGGCCGAGAACAGGCCCTGCATAGCACAACCTCGCCTGCAGCCCGGATATCTGTTCCGAAGAGTTGGTGTCGCAGGCGGACAGCGCCAATGCCTGCATGATGTTGAGATCGCCCACAATGTTCAGAGTTATGCCCTGCCACCGCGCGGCGGCAAGGGCAGCTGCATCGCCCGCGTTCTGCGTTCTACTCTTGAGATGAAGAATTTTATGCAGGTCGAAATTCCAGAGCACAACGAATGTGATGATCACAAGCGCCATGATCATAAAGATCATCGTCTGGCCGGAGTTTTCTGATCCAAAATCTTTGATGCGGACTTTTCGATCCCGCATTACCGGATCCGGCAGTCCGTTCAGATGTGGAATGGTCTTCATCATTCATTCTTCCGCTTCCCCGGCGGGGGCTTCCACCTCGAGATACAGCGGATAATGGTTGTCAATGCGCGCCTCACCGGTCATGTTCACGGCGTCAGACTGGTAGAACGCCCGGTGAAAAGGAAAGCGAAGAGGAAAAGCCTGCGCGGTGTGAAAAGAAAGCATTGCAGGGGATTCGGACCAGTGATATCTGATGCCGCCCCAGTCCTCGTAATCGAGAACCGACGAAAGCCTTCGATGCCTGTCCGAGCCTAGATACAGAGGTATGCTTGAGCGTTCAATGGCGCGTTGCGCGGCCGGGCCGCCATCCACGGCCGGATAGACCAGCCGCCCCGCATTGGCAATGGTTCCGACACGAACGGTCTTGAATACCATGAACTCGTTGAAGCCCACAGACTTCGCTCGAGCACCGCGACCCGCTGCGAAGTCGAGAATCTCCTGCGCCATGAACAGCTGTGAGATTTGAAACATACCCATGAACAAGAGGCACAAAATGGCTATCACAATGCATGATTCAATCAGAGATTGCCCTTCCAGACGCTTCGCAGCCTGGTTCTGTGGAAAACTATGCATGGTGTTTATAAGTTCTCTTGCATTTAACTACTCTATGCGGTCGGAACCGGAATAAAGC
>JAGYMT010000282.1 GCA_018400335.1 Kiritimatiellia bacterium
ACTGGTGATCAGTCGCATCCTGCTGACCCAGGCGGCGGCATTCCTGCCGTGAAGCCGGAGATAGCGATGCGCCCCCACCCCGCACTCGCGCAGGGAAAATGAGTTGCGCGCCAGCGGGTAATCCAGGTTCGCCACAGTGACGCCCAGCGAGTCGAGCCGCGTCAGCGTTTCGGGGTCCTCCCACGACTTGTGGCGCAGTTCCAACACGACGTTCGCCAACGGCGCGAAGGCTCCGTGTATTCTCTCAAGATACCCGATGTGTTCAGAACTGTTCGCGAAATCATAGCGGAACTGCGCGAGAAGATGGCGGAGCATGCCGGCCTCCGCGAGTGGCGAAAACCCATCACGGACAGTCGTCGCCGTGCGCGGCGAAAGGTCGCCCTCATGAGTAATTGCCATTGGCAGCTTGGCCGTGAAGAAGAAGCCCGGCAGGAGGGATAAGGTTCGCGCGGCCCACGAGTCCGCCGTCCGCGCGGACGGCGGACGGTAAAAGGAGCTGTTGATCTCGATGCAGTCAACGAAGCGCGCCGCGTACACGAGCTTGTCGCGCTCCGATCCCGGATAGACGATCCCTGCCCAGTCCGGGTAGGACCAGCCGGCTATGCCGAAGAAGATATTCCCCGGGCGCCCGATCTGAACATCATCCGCCACGACAAGGTTCCCCGCCTTCATGCCCCTCGTGCCATGCCCTTGCGCGCTCCACCCACTCGATGATCCGCAGGGCCGCCGCGGCCTTCGTCATGAGCGGCAACGCCTCGCACATGCCGCCGCCCGCGACGAGGGTGACGCGATTGGTATCAACCTCAAACCCGGCTCCGGCCTCCGTCACATCATTAGCCACGACCAAATCGAGTCCCTTTGATCGGAGTTTTCTCGCGGCCTCTTGCAACGGGTCCCCCGTTTCCGCGGCGAACCCCACAAAAGTCCTGCCGCCCTTCATGTGCATCACTGAGCGCAGGATATCGGGCGCGGGCTCCATGCGGAGGACCATGTCAGCATCGTCCTTCTTGATCTTCTCACCTGCGGCGCGGACCGGCCGCCAGTCGGCCACCGCGGCAACCATGACCAAGGCATCGCACCAGTCCACCCTGCCGCGCACGGCATCGAGCATTTCCGCGGCAGTATTCACCATCACGAGGTCAGCGCGATCGGGCGGATCGAGGCACACGGGACCGGAAATGAGCACGACTTCGTGGCCGCGGCGCTCGGCCGCGCGGGCAACGGCATAGCCCATCTTCCCGCTCGAGCGGTTGCTGATGAACCGGACCGGATCAATCGGCTCTCGGGTGGGTCCTGCTGTTACAAGAAATTTCATAACGGTTCAATCGGCGCAAAGCGCTTCTTCGAGGGCATCCATGATCGTCGCGAGCTCCGCCAGGCGTCCCTGCCCCACGGTGCCGCACGCAAGGTCACCCTGCCCCACGTCAACCACCACTGCGCCGCGCGCCTTGAGCAGCGCCACGTTTTCGCGGGTGGCGGGATGGCGCCACATCTTCTCATTCATCGCCGGTGCGATCACGAGTGGAGCCTCGCAGGCCAGCGCGGTCGCCGTGAGCGAGTCGTCGGCGATTCCATGCGCGAGCTTTGCAATCACGTTGGCCGTGCACGGGGCTATCAGCAGGGCATCGACGCGGTCCGCGAGCGACACGTGCGCCGGCTCCCATTTTTCGACCTCGTCGAACAATTCAACCATCACCGGGTTACAGGACAGTGTTCGGAACGTGAGCTCTCCCGCGAAGTGCGCCGCGGCGCGGGTCATGATGACCGAAACCTCCCATTTCTTGCGGCGGATCATCCGGACGAGTTCGGCGGCCTTGTAAGCCGCGATTGAACCGGTCACGCCCAGCGCTATGTGTCTGGTCTTCTTCATCGCTTCTTCCTTTCATGGCATATGGAACGTTCGGAGATGATGATCGAGCGCAGGCGGGCATAGGCCTCATCGAGTGCATCATTGATGATCGTGTAACGGTATTCACCGCTCCGGTCCATTTCCCTCCGGGCATTGTGCAGGCGCTTGAGGATAACCTCCTCGGAATCCTTGCCGCGTCCGCGAAGGCGCTGTTCCAGCGTCTCGATCGAGGGCGGCATGATGAATATATCAAGGTACGCCCTGCCCAGATCGGAATCGGGCGCCGCCGCGGCCAAATTCCTTACAGCCTCCGCGCCCTGCACGTCAATATCCATCAGCACGTCGCGCCCCGCTGTCAATGCCGACTCCACGTCGCGCCGGCGCGTTCCGTAAAGGTATCCGTGAACCTCCGCATGCTCCAGAAACTCACCCGAATCCACTCGCCGCCTGAACTCCGGATCATCCATGAACACGTAACTCCTGCCGTCCTGCTCTCCCTGCCTCACGGGTCTGGTGGTGCAGGACACGGAATAGTCAATTCCGGGAAATTCCGCGAGCAGCATCTCGCAAAAAGTCGTCTTCCCGGCCCCCGAGGGGGCCGAAACGACAATGCATAACGACCTCTTGTTCTTCCCGCTCATTCTACGTTCTGCACCTGTTCCCTTGCCCGTTCGAGCTCCGCCTTGAAAAGGATAACGTCCGCCGCGATCTTTCCGTCATTCGCCTTGGAGCCGATCGTATTGATTTCCCTGTTCATCTCCTGCACCATGAAATCGAGAGTCCTTCCCACCGGCACAGAGGCAGAGAGCTTTCCACGCGTCTGCTTGAGATGACTGCGCAGGCGGGTCAATTCCTCGGAGATATCGCTGCGATCCGCAAAGAACGCCACCTCCTTGGCAAGACGCGGATCATCGTCATTAACATCCGCGCCCAGTGCGTCAATTCTCTTCCGAAGGGCCTTCGCCTGCATCGCCGGGACCAGCGGCGCACGGGCCGCTATCCGCGCAGTGATTTCCTCCAGCGCCGCCAGTCGGCGCTCCAGATCTGCCCGCAGAGAATCTCCCTCGGCTATCCTCATCCCGACCAAGGCGGACAGTGCCCGATCAAGGCACCTAAAAAGAAGCTTGACCGAATCAGGAAACGCTCCGTCCGGCGACCGGACCCGGCAGACGCCTGGGAGCGCGGCTATATCCGCCATGCTCAAGCCATACTCCATCTTCAGCCTGCCCGACAGCCGCTTGAGCCGCTTCGCGTAAGCAGCAGCAAGCTCCTCGTCAATGATCGCGGCAAAAGCGCCGGCCCCGGCAGCGCACTCAAGTCTCACCCGGCACGTCACCGACCCGCGCCCGATCCGCCTCCGGATTCGCTCGGCGATACCCGCTTCGAGAACCGGGGACAGCGACTGTGCAACCAATCGCAGATCCAACTGCTTGTGGTTGACGGAACTCATCTCGATTGAAGCCGTGCCGCTCTTCGATGCTACTTCGGCCGAACCGTGCCCCGTCATGCTTCTTATTGCCATTGCGTAACTCCCGTTCCTGCAAACATCATCCATTTCTTTCGTAAATA
>JAGYMT010000283.1 GCA_018400335.1 Kiritimatiellia bacterium
TCGCATGCGAACCGCGTGATGGTCGTGAAGTCTGTCGAATCGGTCGTAATGGGTATGCCTTTTCCGTATCCTCGATTGATCTCACTCCCTGGCGGCGCGGACGAACGCTTCCACGGCATCAGTTTCAATATTACTCGGCAGAGGGCTCCCTGTCGAGAGGATAAAGGGCGCGTCAGATCCCGATTGACGGATCTGCTCGCGCGCGGCGGCTGCTATCTCCGCCGGGTCATTGCGCATTAGGAGGAGCTCCGCATCAAGATTGCCGAACAGGCAGCGCTTCGGCCCGAAGGCAGCCCGTGCCCGCTCCACGGTCATTTGCGTTCCTCCGCGGCGCTGCTCGAAGGCGAAGGCGTCGAACGGGATCGCTGCCTCCTGTTTCAGGATCGGCAGAATGTCGCCTCCATTCCAGAGAATGATTTTCAAGCCTGCCTCGTGGGCGGCTTCCACAATGCATTGCTGGTATGGCAGGGCGAATTCCTCGACCATGGCCGGGGAAAGGATATCGCACGAGGCCCAACTGTCGGCAATGAAGCAGGCCTCGGCGCCGGCGGCCTTCCACTCGCTCATGCGCGGCCGGTCTCCGGCAGCGTAGCGGTCGCATACATGGCGAAACAGATTGGGCTCGGCGAGCATGCACTCCATGGCGCGCTCGAAACCGAAGGCGTAACAGGCGCGGATGTAAGCGGGCGAGTGGTGCGGAAGCACGAGGGCGCGGTCGCCTGCCTCACGAATCAGGCGCGACAGACCTTTCAGATAAGCCTCGCCACAGCCGGTGAAGTCGTGGATCAACCGGTCGGCGTCGGATTTGTCGGCAATGGCGCCAACGGAATCGCAGCCCTTGGCTCCGGTGTCAAGGTCGTAGAGAGACAAGCTGTCCTTGCGCAGTCCACGACGCCGGCCGTTGCCGTCCTCGATCATCCATTTCTCCCAATCCTCCTCGATCAACCGCGGCGGCGTGGCGCTCACGCCTGCGCCGGAGTACCAGAGCAGATCCGCCCGATGTCGCTCCAATAGGGCTATATGCGCCCTATGCCAGGTCTCATGATCACCACAGGCCAGTTGCCACGGTTCCAGCCCGGCGGCCTTCCAAAGATAATCGAATTCCCATGTAAAGAGCGCCACGGGAATCGGCGACACAACCTCGCCCGACAGCGCGCGCACCGCGCCATCGTGACCGCTCCCCATTTTTGTATTCATGCCGTGCTCCATCCGCCGAGGATGCTCCACTGAACGCAATGTAGGCCGCCTCGCGTTTGTTAGCAAGGGGAATTCCGGAAAATATATCTGTAAAACGAGCGGGGCATCTGGTATTTATATTTTTTCAATGGCCGTGCCGCGGCAGGCCGGCAGGAAACCAACCTGATTTTTCCGGAGGCCGACTATGTCATCTGTAAGCGATTGGATCGCGCGGGAGTATTTCGAAATGCTGGGCTTCATGGTAAGCCAGCCCTGCAAGCACGCCTTCACGCGCTCGATAAAGAAGGGGAAGCAGGATATAGGCTTGATTGCGGTCAACCCGTCGGTCCGGCAGCATCAGCTTCCCGGCGCCATCCTGTGGACGGCGGAGGACCTGAGCGGAATCGCGCGCGCCGTGATAGGGGTCTGCGGCTGGCACACCGACCGCATATATACCGCCATCCTTGAGCGCTCGCCTGAAATACTGAAATTCATGAGCAGGGACGCGCTCCGCTTCGGGGCGGACCGGATGGGCTCGGAGGATATCGCCAAGATCATATGCCTGCCCCAACTGCCCGTGTCCAGAAAACTGCAACAGCAGATGCTTGACGCCCTTAAAGAGAAGGGCGTTGACGGCGTTTTGCTTTTCAGGACGATGCTGCTCGAACTCGTGACCCGCGTGGACGTGAACAGGAACTACGATAAGTCCGATCTGCTCCAGGTGATGCGCATAATGAAAAATTACGATATGCTGAAGGATCCGCAAATGGAGCTCTTTCAGCCACGGAAGAAGAGATCTTGAACGAACGCGAGGCATATATTGCGCTCAACATGATGGAGGATGTCGGCCCGGTGACAGTCAGGGCGGCAGTCTCCGCGCTCGGCTCCGCTTCCGCGATCTTCGACGCGCCCGAGCAGGAAATTTTCCGCGCGCTGGGCGGCAGCAAGGGAACAGCCGGCAGGATCGTGGAGCAGCGCCGGACAATCAGGGTTGACAAAGAGCTCAAGAAGGCGGAGAAGATCGGCGCGAGGATTATCGCGCAGAACGACAAGGAATACCCCGATCCGCTCTCCCACATCCACGACCCGCCGCTGGCGCTTTACGTCCTTGGCCGGATCGAGCCGCGCGACAAGCGCTCAATCGCCGTGGTTGGATCGAGACGCGCGACCCATTACGGCAGGGAATCCGCCGAGCGCCTCTCGTTCCAGCTGGCGCAGGCCGGCTTCACTGTTGCCAGCGGGCTCGCGCGCGGCATTGATTCGGCCGCGCACAGAGGCGCGCTGAAGGGCAAGGGTCGAACGCTCGCCGTGCTGGGCGGAGCGCTCGACGCTCTCTATCCCCCGGAGAACGAGGGGCTGGCGAAGGAAATAGCGGAGAACGGCGCCGTCCTCAGCGAATTCCCGCTCGGAAGGCAGCCGGATAAGACCACCTTTCCGATGCGCAACAGGATAATAAGCGGACTGAGCATGGGCGTGCTCGTTGTCGAGGCAGGATTGAAGAGCGGAGCGCTGATAACCGTGAACCAGGCGCTCGACCAAGGGCGGACAGTGTTCGCGGTCCCCGGCCGGATTGACTCTCCGGCATCCGCCGGATCGCACCAGATTCTAAAGGAGGGGGCGCGCCTGGTTGAAAGCGTTGATGATGTACTCGCCGAGTTTGAATACCTTTTCCCGCCGCGGCCGGCCACCCGCAAGACGGACGCCGTTGTCCGCGAGCGGCCGGATTGTTCCCCGGACGAGCTGAGCGTGCTCGCGGCGCTGGAAGACGGCGAGACGGATGTTGATTCGTTGATCAGGACGACCGGACTGAAGGCCTCCACGATGAGCTCAGTGCTGCTCGGGCTCGAAATGAAGAGGCTCGCCCGGATGCTGCCTGGAAGGATGGTTGAGGCGGTTAGCCATGGCTGAGACAGCTGTCATGGAAGACGGGGCCGGGAAGAAACCGGACATCCTGGATGACCCCGCAGTGAAGCATTTCGCGGATTACCTGCGCGCTGAGAGAAACGCGTCGGAGCACACTGTACGGAACTACCTCAATGACATAGGCCAGCTTGCCGCCGCCGTTCGCTCAGAGAACGGAGAAACTACAGTTCGCTGGATCGGGGTTGACCGATTCGCGGCACGAAAGTTCGTCGTTGAATTCCAGCGCCGCGGCTCCGCGCCTGCCACCGTTGGCAGAAAAATATCCGGGCTTCATTCTTTTTTCAGGTTCCTGCTCCGTGAGGGATACATAGAAAAGAA
>JAGYMT010000284.1 GCA_018400335.1 Kiritimatiellia bacterium
CCTTGACGACATCAAAGAACTCTCGGCGCGCTTCTGTCGCAGTCATTGTTGTCACGGCTACTCCTTCCTTATGTACGTATTTGCGTACATGTTGAGGTGTTGCGCTAACGCAGTCAAGCTCTTTTCCGCGACCACGGGCACAATCCGCTTCGCGTTTGACTCCTGGTGCACGCTGGTGGCAACGCTCGTTCCGAATACTATGAAGATGAGTGCGCATATCGCAATCGGATACTTCGTCCAACGCTTGCCGCCAAGCGCACGCGCCGCATGGAAGAGCCAGAACATGAAGAATGCCAACGCCGCAACGGCCGTTCGCGACGGCGCCGAAAGTCTGAAATGCCAGAAAAGCGCGGTGCGATACCAGGGGCTGCCGGACCCCTTCTCCTTTTCCGCGCGGGCGAACGCGATGGAGAGATTGTGCGCGAGCTCCGGGTTCCGGCCCATGTAGCGCTCCGCCCGCAACAGGACGGCGGCGGCATTGGCATTGTCCCCCGCGTTGAGCAGCGCCGTGCCCATATTGTAGAGAACGGGTCCGTTGCGCACTCCCCTGTCCAGCAGCTCCTGATATGCGCGAGCGGCGGCGAGATAGTCTTCCGGCTCACGGGCGGAGGCAGCGATGGCGTTCGCCTCGTTCCACATGAAGGCGCGCTCCGAGCGGGCATCGGCGAGGCACGAGCCGCACGCGGCAAGCGCTATGCAAGCACAGACTATGATTGTTTTTACGTGTTTCATCCGCTTTATCCTTCTTCCCCCGGCTGTTCTGTCAAATTTGACAGCGCGTTTTTCGAGACACTTAAACGCCTTCTTAACCGCTACGCTTACTCGGATATACCCTTAACCGACTTGCTTACTCGTAAATACGTTAACCGGCAAAAGCGGTTCGTTTAAGCGTATCCGACTAAGCGTATCCGACGAAGTGTGTCTGTGAAGTGTGCGGTTAAGCGCCTCCCCTCGTGCGGTGACATGTCGTCTCGTTCATTTTTCATGCTTTGCCATAAAAATTCTGACAGTACCCCCCCCCGATCGAACGCGCTATATCCTTTTCCACCAGCGGGATCATGTCCGACAATTCGGCGATTGCCGATTCCAGCTCATTCTGCCCGCCGGACTTGGAAAAACCGGCATCGAAAACTTTCCCGAAGGCCGAGCTGAATCGCCGCGCGAGGCCTTCCTCCACGCCGGCATCGAGAAGCCTTGTCCTTATATCATCGGGCGTGCAGGCCGCGGACGGCAGATGCAGCCGCTCCGAAAGATAGCGCCGCACGGCATCGCACACTGCGGCTCGGGCTGCGTCCGGATCCGAACCGCACATCGTCCGCGCCGCGCGGAGCCCGGCGACAACCCCGGGCATTGCGCGCCTGCGCCGCGCGCCCTTTCGCCAACTCTCCCTGTTGTCCCGGACAAACCCGCCGAGCAGCGCCAGGGCATACAGCAGCGGACCTGCCCCGGCAACTACTCCGATCAGTCGCGTATTTCCGAGCAGGCTCGCGGCGCGTGCACCGGACGGCGAGGCGCTGAAGGATGCCGGAACGGCAGCAGCCGGATCCGGTTTTTCCTCCTCGATCGCGCTCTGCTCCGGCCGCCCGATGATGCCCGCGCCCGTTAGCTCTTGCGTCTTCCCGATCTCGACCGGGATAGGGTCGGTCCTCACGGTCCTGTATACCCGCTCGCCCGTATCATAATAGGACACTTCGACCGGCGGGAACTCGCAGGCCCCGGGCTTCGTGGGACGGAGGGTGTAGATGAAGCGGCGGACCGACGGCCCGTCCTTCACGGATTCGACGGTGCTGTCGTAGATCATGAAGCGCTCCTGCAGGTTCGTCTGAAGCGTAAGCTTCGGCGGCAGCATGTTGTTGAGCCGGACGTCGCCGGAGAGCGACAGTGTCAGCCGCACGGGATCGCCCACGTTGCACGCGGCGGCATCAAGCGAAGCGCTCGCGACAAGGTTGCTCCCCAGCGCGCCGCTGAACGAGCGCGGCCGCCCTTCTTCCGGCGGCGGCACAACGCGCACCGTGCAGGCGTGGCCTACGGCGAAGATCTCCGCGCCGCGCGCCTGCCCGGCTTCGTTCACCTCGGCGGGCACAACGCCCTTGAACACGGCCGGACCGAAAACAAAATCGCCCTCCTCGCGCGGCGTGAACACTATTGAGAGGGAATAGCGCACATAGGAATTTTCGTCTTCCTCCACGATGCGTGGATTGAGAATGTACTTCGCCCGCCTCGGCTCGTTGAAGAAGCCGCGCAGCCCCGACAGGCTTTCAAAGTCAAACGGATCAAACCTCAATGATTTACTGTTGATACCTATCCCGGCCTGATCGCGCCGGGGTGCGAGGTGTTCGTTCAGGATCTCGTTGATATCGCGGCTATCGAGTCCGGGAACGGGGGCTCCGCTCAGCCAGCGGGCGTCCACGTTCGGAGGGTTGTCGGGAAACAGGGGTTGCACGGTCGAGTATTTTCCGTCGAGCGCCCTGATGAGAATCTCGAGCGTGACCTCGAACGGCTCATCCACGAGAACCGTTTCCCGCGATGAGGTGATCGAAAGCCTCACCATGTCCTGCTTCGCGATGTCGCGCACCGACACGACCGGACCCTGTCCGGCAAAGGTTTTGCCCTTGATCGTAACGCTGACCGGCCCGGCCTGGAACAGGCCGGCATCGAACGGCGTGATCCTGTAGCTCTGAACACAGCCCTTGAAAACCTCCCTCGTCACGCGCCCGTTTTTTATGCTTATGCTCGAGCTGTTGATGTTCCTGCCGCCGAGAAGCTCGACCCTGCAGTTCCTGATTCTCGAAAGGTCCGGCTGGATTTCCTGACCGGCGCCGGAAATGGTGACCCTCAATATGAACGATTCGCCCAGATAGAGCTGGTCCCTGTTGGCCTCAAGCGCGATCCCCCCGTCCCCGCCGTCAGCCGCGAACGCCGCGGCTGACAGCAGCAGCGCGGAGAGAATAAGAAGACGTTTGATAACGGTAAGCATCGCACCGCCCTAGAGAAAGTGTTCAGTGTTCAGTGTTCAGTGTTCAGGCCGGAAAGCGCGTTGGTATTTCCTGAACGCTGCCAAGGGTCCGCCTGCGGCGGAAACCCCTTGTCTCTGAGAACATATGTGACTCATTGAAATACAATACAAAATAGCCATGGTCCTGGAGACGGCGGTCCCCGCCGTTTTCCATCCGGCCGGGACGGCCGGCTCCAGCAATCAGGACAATCAGCCCCATGAAAAATCCGGGCATCGCGCCCGGAGGCCGCACTGAACACTGAACCACGGCATATCGCCATGGCATATCGCCATGGCATGCACATTGACTTAGAACATGTTATCAACGTCGAAATCAATTGTTTGACTCATCAGGCTTGATAAATTTACTCAAAGAAACGAAAATTAA
>JAGYMT010000285.1 GCA_018400335.1 Kiritimatiellia bacterium
AATGACAAAACACTTGTTTACTAGGAGATAAAATGGCAAGACTATTCGGAACCGACGGGGTGCGCGGTGTCGCAAATATCGAGCCAATGACGGCTGAGAGGGCGCTGGCCATAGGCCGCGCGACGGCCCACGTGTGCAAGCTGCACAACGGCCGCCACAAGGTACTCATCGGCAAGGACACGCGCGTGAGCGGCTACATGATCGAGACGGCCCTCACCGCCGGCATCTGCTCGCTCGGCGTTGACGTGCTGCTCGTTGGACCTCTGCCGACTCCCGGAATCGCCTACATCACCCACAGCATGCGGGCGGACGCGGGAATCGTCATCTCCGCCTCGCACAACCTCTACCAGGACAACGGCATCAAGATTTTCTCGCGCGATGGCTACAAAATATCCGCCGAAATAGAGGACGAGATAGAGAGACTGGTCGTCACGGAGCGCATAAACAACATACGCCCGACCGCGTCGGAGATAGGCAAGGCGTTCCGGATTGACGACGCCGCCGGCCGCTATATCGTATTCTGTAAGAATACTTTTCCCGACCACCTTACCCTTTCAGGTTTGAAACTCGTGCTCGATTGCGCTAACGGCGCCACCTACAAGGTCGCCCCGACCATTTTCACCGAGCTCGGCGCCGATGTGATAACCATCAACCATGAGCCAAACGGCACCAACATCAATGACGAATGCGGAGCGCTGCACCCCGAAGAGTTGATGAAGAAGGTGGTGGAATGCGGGGCGGATGTCGGCCTTGCGTTCGATGGCGACGGCGACCGGCTGATTGCGGTTGACGAGAAGGGTAATCGCCTCACAGGCGACCACGTGCTGGCATGCTGCGCGAAGGCCATGAAGGATCGCGGCCGTCTGAAGAACGACCTCGTGATAGCCACGGCGATGAGCAATCTGGGATTCCGCCTCGCCATGAAAGAACTGGGAATTCGCATCATGGATGCCGACGTCGGCGACCGGCATGTGCTGAAGATGATGCGCGAGGAGGGCGCAACGCTCGGGGGCGAGGAATCGGGCCATATCATCTTCCTCGGCCATCACACAACCGGGGACGGTATTATCTCCGCGCTCCAACTGCTCGCGATCGCGCAGGAGAGCGGCAGGCCGTTGTCGGAACTGGCCGGCGTCATGAGTCTGGTCCCGCAGAAGCTCATCAACATCGAGGTGAGCCGCAAGCCGCCGCTCGATGAAATAGCGCCGCTGACCGAAGCCGTGAAGATGGCGGAGTCGGAGCTGAAGGACCGCGGCCGCGTGATGATCCGCTATTCCGGCACCGAGCCGATATGCAGGATCATGCTCGAATGCTCCGACCCGGTCATGATAGACAATCTCGGCGAACATCTCTCCTGCATCATCCGCGAATGCATCGGATGAACGGCTAGACTGAAGGAAGGCTGGCGGCGGCTATCGCCTGACCCACCCTTCTGCTCTTCTCATCCGGCACAACCAGCTTGGTCTTCGCGGCTATCCGCGGAAACTCCTCGCCTAACACGCGCCGCGCGGTTTCGAGTATGATGTCGCCGCCCTTGCCGGAGGTCACCCTGCCGAGCACCAGCACGTGTTCGAGGTCGTAGAACTCGGCGTAGAGCGCGATGTTATAGCCGAAATACACGCCTATGGTCTCGTAGATCTTCGGAGCCCTTTCATCGCCGCTGTTCATGAGCGCCTGCACGTCCTTCAGGCGCTCCGGTATTGATTTCTTATCGTCAAGCTCGATCCCCGCCCTGGCGGCCAGCCTGTTCACCGCCACCTGCGAAAAATAGAGCGCGCCGCAGCCGCTGTCGCCGGACCACTCATCAACCGGCGCGCCCGGATTCAGGTCCACCGGAGCAAATGCGAGCTCATCCAGCCAGCCCGTGACGTTGCCGTCCGCATCCACGTAACCGGCCGCGAGGCTGGAGCCCATTGCGATGCCGAGCACGCGATTGACGCCCAACGACATGGAGCCGGCGAGCGCCGTGACTTCACCGTCATTAATGACCTCGAATGGGACATCATTCCATGCCTTCCTGATCTCCCTGAACAGGTCCCTGACCCGATTCTCGAACAGGTCATTCGGCACTCCGCGGAAGAGAGAGGCCACCCTGACGCTGTTGTTCACGTAGATGCCCGCCGATGAGCCGCCTATGGCGTCAACGCGCGGCATGTGCGACGCCGCCTTTTTCAGCCCGGCCATGATCTCTTCGAAGTGATACCGCGGATCGGCCTGGTCCTTCGGGTTCCACACGACCTCCTCGCTGAAGACTGCCTCGCCGTCAACAACAGCCGCGGCCTTGCGGTCGCTCGCGCCCAGATCAAAACCTATGCGGCAGCCCTCAAGGTGCCTTCCGAGCGGCTTAGAGCTGCGCTTGTCGGCAGGGACCTGCTCAGCCGAGGTTGTCTCAACCGTAAATGGTTTGCCGTAGACGCCCGCCATGAGGTCGGCATCGAACGCTCTGGCGCCTTTCGCGGAGTAGACGGAGCTTACATGTGCGCCAACCTCGGAAGGACCGCCGATAACGACGCGGCAGCCGCCGCGCTGCCAAAGCAGGAATTTCACGATCCGCTCGGCCAAGGCCAGGTTCGAGGCAGACCGCTTATCATCGGCCGGCAGGATCTTCGTCTCATAAGATGAAACGGTTCCTGCATCGCCCTCCACGGCGATCTTCAGGCGCGCGGCTTTCCCGGAGCGCTCCGCCTCGGAGCGGAATTTTCCAAGGGTCAGCACGGCCGGCTTGAAGTCAGGATCAAGCGGCGGCAGGATGCGGGGTTTGACGAGGAATTCGGGGGCGATCTTGTCATTCATGGCTGTTGGTCTCCTTCCTTTTTTATAAAGAACCAAGTTATAACAATTGGTAACTACTCAGCTCATTAAGTCGAAGAACGGCGGAACCCCGACATCGAAGAGAGTCGGGGTTCCGCCCTACCGTTCAAATTCCTGGTAGGGCCGCACAGCCCGCCTGCAGCGCTTAGAGCGCAGCGATTGCGGGCAGGCCTTGGGCGGCCGTCATACTGCTACCGACCTGAGCAGTTACGAAAATTGAAAGAAATAAATATACCCGAACACATCATGCTTGTCAAACCCAACGTAAGATGATACATCAATTCGTATTCAACGGGGCGTAGCGCAGCCTGGTAGCGCAACAGCTTTGGGAGCTGTGGGTCGTGGGTTCGAATCCCACCGCCCCGATTTTGTCCTGCAAAATCGGCAAAGGGATGAGAACCCCTGGGTTCGAGCAGTGCCGCTCCGGCGGCACAACAGGCTGCCGCAGGCAGCGCCCGCAGGGCCGAGGCCGTCAGGCCGAAGCAATCCCTCTCTCTCCGCCAATTTTTGCAAAACGAAAATGGATTAGAGGGATGAGAACCCTCCATTGAAATGACGCTGCGGCTT
>JAGYMT010000286.1 GCA_018400335.1 Kiritimatiellia bacterium
TGCTTTACTTCGAAAATCACCTGCGCTACGGGAGCCATGGCAGCTTCGCGCCGGAAGGCGCCTGGACCGTCGAGGAACTGGTCGCGGTTCAGACGGCCGCCGCAGAACAGGGCATTGATGTCATTCCCGCCCAGACCTCGCTGGGCCACTGTCCGGGAATCCTCAGCCACCCCGACTACCGGGAGCTCGCGGAGGAAGGCAGCGACCACTATCAATTCTGCGTAGCGCATCCGGACACACGCCGCGTGCTGACCGACATCTTCGACGAGCTTGCCGCCGCGTCGCTCTCTCCATATGTCAGCATCAATGCCGACGAATCCGCATACCTTGGCTTGTGTCCGCGCTGCCGGGCGGCGTTCCCCGGGTGGTCTAAGGGCCGGATATTTCTTCACCATATCATGCCGCTCTACGAAGTCATCCGCGGCCGCGGCAAACGCATGATGATGTGGGACGACATGCCGTGGCTTTATCCGGACGTCATAGAACAACTGCCGAGGGACATCATCCTGCTGGACTGGCACTACAGCCTGCACCGGCGCTACCCGTCGCTGGACCGCTGGCGCGCTCTCGGGTTCGACGTCATAGTCTGCCCCGGCATGTATGCCGTTGAAAACGCCTTCTGGTTCGGCGATCACGGCGCCGAGCGCGGCGCGATGGGTCTTGTCAACACCCTGTGGGAGGATCATGTTTTTCCGCTCGGCAGCCGCTGGCATCACTTCGCCGCAACTTCATGGGCCGCGCATGCAAAGGCGCCGGCGAATGTGAACGACTGGTTCGCGGAGGCCGGCTCACACATCTTCGGCGCCGGCGGCGACCGCCTTGGACTTTCCCTGGCCGCGCAGGACAACGTGTCGCGCAACGCCTATCGCATCGCTCCCGACGCTCCTTCGAATCTGGAGCGGCAGGCGGCTTCGCAGGTGGTGGACGAGGCGCTCAGGCTGCGGGAGAACGGCGGCGCAACCGGCCTGGCCCGGGCTTGGCTTGATGAGTTCATCTACGCCAGGCGGCTGCAGGACTTGAAATCGCGGGCCGCGATGCTCTCGGAGCGGGGAGAGCTCGACGCTCTCGCCCGCTTGAAAATCGAGGCGGAAGCGGACGAGCTTAAAGAGGAGGGCTTGCGGCGCCGGCGGGAGCAATGTCGCGTCCCATCTCAGCAAGCGGCTTTTTTGGCCATATTCGAATCCATCAAGGTGACCCTGGCGCAAGCTGCGCGGCCCGGCGGCAGTGTTCATCAATAATTCAAGGAAGGTCAAAATGCAAAAGACGATGCGTTCCGCCCTCTTTCATGTGAACATCAACCGGACGACGGGCGGCATAAGCCGGATTGCCCATCCGTCCGATCAGCATGCCATGAACTGGGTGTGCAACCCGGATGATACACCCTGGCAGCCGATCGGCAACGGATGGGGGCTGGGCTGGGCCACGGTCAACTGGCCCGGCGACAAAATTCACCGCTGGCAGCAGCCGATCAGTTGCGAAGTCGGTAAATCCCTCTCCCGCTGCGCATACCAATTGCCCATGCTGCGGGTGACGGCGACCCGTCGGCTGACGGCGCGGGGGCGGCTGGAAGAGAGCTTCGAGTTCGCCAACACCACGGGCAAGGCGCTGGAGGTCTGGGGTTTGGCGCTGGCCACTCCGTGGAACGACAACTATCCTGACGCCCGGACTTGCCTGACCCGGCGCTGCAACGCGCACCTCTGGTGCGGAGGCAGCTCGACCTATGCCTGCGCCATTCGAATGAGCGGCGAAGGTCCGCACCTGGGGCTGGTTCTGACGGAAGGCGGCATCAAAGGCTATGGAATTCTCGATCGCGGATACTTGCTTGGCGGGTCGAACACGCGCGGTTCCATTATGCTTATCCACGGAGGGTTCAGGCTCGGTCCGGGAGAAGTCCGGCGGGTTGCATGGCGATTATTCTGGCACACGGGATGGGATGATTTTCTCGACAAGGCGCGCGGCACGCCTGGATTTATCCATGTTTCCGCCGCCGAAAACACAATGGTCCTCGGACGAAGCACGCGGATACTGGCGGCGGGGCGCGCGGATGTCCGCCCGATCCGCTTGCGTCTCGGCGAGAACGGCAAAACCATCAAGCCTTCAAAGCCGGCTCTCCGCGAAAAAGCCGAGAGCTTCGTCGCGCGGCCCGACCGGCTCGGAGACAACACCGTTCATGTCGAGTATGGCAACGGACGAAAGACGTGGCTGCGGATTCTGACCGTTCCGCCCGTTGCGGAGCTCATCCGGGCGCGCGTCCGTTTCATCGTGGACAAGCAACAGGTTCGCGACTCGGCAAGCCCCATCAATGGCGCGCTTATCTGCTACGACAACGCGGCGGAAACCACGTTCTATAGTCCCGCTGGACCGAATGCGGGACAGGAACGAGTGGGCATGGGCGTCCTGCTTGCCGCTTGGGCGCGGCGCCGACCGACACCCCGTCTGACGCGCGCGTTGCGTATTTATCATGATTTTGTGCGCCGCCATCTATAGCGGCCGGACTGCGCCGTGCTTAATGACGTAGCCGACGCCGCTCAGCGCATGTATAACTATCCGTGGGTTGCCCAGTTGCATCTCGAGCTGTTCCGCGGCCTGGGATCATCCGTGTTTCTGAATGACTTCCTGGCCACTTGCCGCGCCTATTACCGCAACGGCGGAGAGCGCTTCTACTGCATCGGCATGCCCATGACGGACGGGATCGCGACGCTGCGCCGGGCCGGGCGAAAGACCGAAGCTGAAGGCCTGCTCGATCTTTTTCGGCGGCACGCCGACGAACTTGTCGCCAGGGGCAGCCGGTTTCCGCCGCATGAGGTGAATTATGAACAGACCATTGTCGGACCGGCGGTCTGGATTCCACTCGAGTTTTACCTGATCACCCGGGAGCGCAAATATCTCGATCACGCGCGACGCTTGATGCCGATCCTGGAGGCTTTCAACGGACGGCAGCCCGACCACCGGTTGAACGACATCGCCATACGCCACTGGGACGGTTTCTGGTTCGGGCGCAGACGAATGTGGGGCGACACCTTTCCCCACTACTGGAGCGCGATCAGCGGATTCATCTTCATGCGCTATTGGCAGGCGACGGGCGACGAGAATTATCGCCGCCGGGCGCGCAACATACTCATGAACAACCTGTCGCTTTTCACGCCGGACGGCCGCGGCTCCTGCGCGCATATTTACCCCGACTGGGTCAACGGCGAACCCGGACGATTCAACGACGAAATGGCCAATGACCAGGACTGGGCGTTGATTCTCTTGCTGCTGTCGGCCGATATCGACCCTGACTTCGAGAGAGAAGCCTGGCGGAAGAAAACATCCGGGAGCCGCGCAAATATTGTGCCCCCAGAGCCAGTAGCCAGTGCAACACTGGCCACTGG